>NZ_JBLFFK010000005.1:191740-308566 GCF_051400715.1 Neorhizobium descurainiae | reverse complement strand
AGTCGGTTCGCCCGTGGTCCGGAAGGGTCAGACGAACACCGTCCGGGAAGGCCAAGGCAGAGGGACCGGAGTCGCGGGCATAAACCGCCGAACGGGGCGCTGAGAGGTGTCACCTAAACTAAAACTTACGAGGCAGCTTTCAGCGCCCCGTCCGAAACAAAAACCCAAGATCGCCAAGGGGTTACCATGCCTTACGAAAAGCCGCCCATAAAGACCTATCTCGCCGCCCGCACCGCCGAAATGCTTGCCCTGCCCCACATGGTATGCCGTCGACGCGACTGCCGCCGCAGGAATAGCTGCTACTGGCATTTCAAGTCCAGCAACGAGCCCTGCTGCCTGCTGAACCTGACCGCCGAGCAGCGAAAGCTGTTCGATACGGTTTACGAGAGGGCGCGGTTCGCGGAAGGCTTTCTCGGCTCCGACAGCCATTTTTTTGAGGCACGCGACGGCGAGCGGCGGATGCTCGACGACGTCGCGATCGAAATCGCCCGCACGTCACCCGACCGGTGGAGACCTGAGATCTGGGATGCCGCCCGCCGCAAGCGGGAAAAGCGGCTCCCTCCTATGGATTAGCCGACGAAAGCTCTCTCGATGACGAATTCGCCCGGCTTGTTGTTGGCGCCTTCGGTGAGCCCCGCCTTTTCGAGCAGGTCCTTGGTGTCCTTCAGCATCGCCGCAGAGCCGCAGATCATGCCGCGGTCCACGGCCGGATCGAGCGGCGGCACGCCGAGATCGGCAAACAGCTTGCCGCTCTCGATCAGGTCGGTGATGCGGCCGGTGTGCGAAAAGTCCTCGCGGGTGACGGTCGGGTAATGCTTCAGCTTGTCGCCCACGACTTCGGCGAGGAATTCGTGGTTCCTGATCTCCTCGATCAGGTCGAAGCCGTATTTCAGCTCGGCCACCTCGCGGCAGGTATGCGTCAGGATGACCTCGTCGAACTTCTCGTAGGTCTCCGGGTCGCGGATGAGGCTGGCGAAGGGCGCGATGCCCGTGCCGGTCGAGAACATGTAGAGCCGCTTGCCCGGCGTCAGCGCATCGAGCACCAGCGTGCCGGTCGGCTTCTTGCGCATCAGCACCGTGTCGCCGGGCTTGATCTTCTGCAGGTGCGAGGTCAGCGGCCCGTCCGGCACCTTGATCGAGAAGAATTCCAGCTCCTCGTCCCAGGCAGGGCTGGCGACCGAATAGGCGCGGTAGACCGGCTTGTCGCCGACCATCAGGCCGATCATCGCGAATTCGCCCGAGCGGAAGCGGAAGGCGGCCGGCCGCGTCATGCGGAAGCGGAACAGGCGGTCGGTGTAATGTTCGACGGCGAGCACGGTTTCGGCATAGACGCCGTCGGGGATCTTCATCGGATTCTGGACCGCAAATTCTTCTGTCTTCGCTGGAGCGTTCATCTTCGTCTCAGTCTCATCGTTCTTCGCAGAAGCGAAATATACCAAACAACCGCCGTTTTGAAGGCATCCGCGAACCTTTGTCGCGGATGTTCAAGAAAATATGTGCGGAGAAGTCACCTTTTGACGCGCGCCGGCCGGGTCGTCAGGCCGGCACGGTGCGGCGGCGCCAGCTGTAGCCCTCGCCTTTTTCCGCCGCCCGCGCCGTCGGCTGGTAGTGGACGGCGATGCCGGGCAGCCTGCCCTCCTCCAGCCGTTTCAGCGCCGTGGCGTTCTTCACGGAAAAGCTGTCGATGCCGACCCGCAGCATCAGCGGGATCTGGTCGATCAGCACGTCGCCCACCGCGCGCAGCTCGTTACGGTAGGCCAGCCGGTCGCGCAGGAGCGAGGCATGCGAAAAGGCGCGGCCGTCGTTGAAGGCCGGGAAGTCCACCGCGACGATTTCGAGGCGGTAAAGATAGGGTTCCAGCTGCCTGACGTCGTCGCCGGGCCTGATCAGCACGCCGAGGCCGACGTCGTTGCTCGCCTCCGCCTTCTCGATCAGCTCGCCGAGCGGCAGCAGCGCCTTCTGGTCCCCGGTCGCCTTCACCTCTTCGGTCTCGACCACCCAGGGGTCGTTCTCGACGAAGCCGGTCTCTCTCCAGATTCTGGTCATCTCGCCTGCCCCTTTACGCCGCTTCTGCCTTGGCATCGCCGTAGAGCGCATCCTTGAACGGCTGCGGCCCGACGCGGCGATAGGCTTCGAGGAAGGTTTCTTCCCTGGACTGGCGCAAGCCGAGATAAGTGTCGACGATCGTCTCGATGGCGTCGGTCACCTTGTTCGGCTCGAAGCCGCGGCCGATAATCTCGCCGATCGAGGTGTTCTCGTCGCCGGACCCGCCAAGCGTGATCTGGTAGAGCTCGGCGCCCTTCTTCTCGACGCCGAGAAGCCCGATATGGCCGACATGGTGATGGCCGCAGGCGTTGATGCAGCCGGAGATCTTGATCTTCAGCTCGCCGATCTCCGCCTGGCGTTCCGGCGAACCGAAGCGGGTGGAGATTTCCTGCGCCACCGGGATCGAACGGGCATTCGCCAGCGCGCAATAATCCAGCCCCGGACAGGCGATAATGTCGGTGATGAGGCCGGCATTGGCGGTCGCGAGGTTGTGGGCCACCAGAGCGCGGTAGAGCGGCTCCAGATCGGCCAGCGCCACATGCGGCAGGATGACGTTCTGCTCGTGGCTGATGCGGATCTCGTCGAAGGCGAATTCCTCGGCCAGATCGGCGATCGCATCCATCTGCACGTCGGAAGCGTCGCCGGGGATGCCGCCGATGGGTTTCAGCGAGATCGTCACCATGCCGTAGTCGGGATGCTTGTGCGGCTGGACGTTCTGGCTCACCCAGCGGGCAAAATTCCCGTCCGTCTTCTTCCAGCCGGCAAGCTGCGCCCAGCCTTCGGCGCGATCCGGCAGGGCCGGCGGCGCGAAATAGCTGGCGATTGCCTGCACGTCGGCCTCGGGCAGCTTCAGTTCGGTGCCCTGCAGATGGGAAAACTCCTCCTCCACCTGGCGGGTCAGCTCCTCGACGCCCGTCTCGTGCACGAGGATCTTGATGCGCGCCTTGTACTTGTTGTCGCGGCGGCCGTAGAGATTGTACACGCGCATGATCGCGGTCGTGTAGGAGAGCAGGTCCTCCTCAGGCAGGAAGTCGCGGATCTTCTTGGCGATGAGAGGCGTACGGCCCTGCCCGCCGCCGACATAGACGGCGAAACCGAGCTCGCCCTTGTCGTTCCTCTTCAGGTGCAGGCCGATGTCATGCACCTGGATCGCGGCGCGGTCGCGCTCGGCGCCGGTGACGGCGATCTTGAACTTGCGCGGCAGGAAGGAGAATTCCGGATGGACCGAGGACCATTGCCGGAGGATTTCCGCATAGGGGCGCGGATCGGCGACCTCGTCGGCGGCCGCACCGGCGAAATGGTCGGCGGTCACATTGCGGATGCAGTTGCCGGAAGTCTGCAGCGCGTGCATCTCGACGGTCGCGAGCTCGGCCAGGATGTCCGGCGTGTCCGACAGCTTCGGCCAGTTGAACTGGATGTTCTGGCGTGTGGTGAAATGGCCGTAGCCGCGGTCGTATTTGCGGGCGATATGGGCGAGCATGCGCATCTGGCGCGAATTCAGCGTGCCGTAGGGAATGGCGATGCGCAGCATATAGGCATGCAGTTGCAGGTAGACGCCGTTCATCAGGCGCAGCGGCTTGAA
Source organism: Neorhizobium descurainiae (assembly GCF_051400715.1). Taxonomy (NCBI): domain Bacteria; kingdom Pseudomonadati; phylum Pseudomonadota; class Alphaproteobacteria; order Hyphomicrobiales; family Rhizobiaceae; genus Neorhizobium; species Neorhizobium descurainiae. The sequence continues at coordinate 304,938 of NZ_JBLFFK010000005.1, read as the reverse complement.
GGCATCGTCCGCCAGCTCGCCGGAAAGGCGACGCGCGACCTGATCGCGGAACTGCTCCACGCGGCTCGTGACAAATGCGTGGTCGAATTCGTCGTAACGGTACATGATTTCCTCAGACTGCGATAAACTTCGGGTCGGCGGCGCGATAGCCGACTGCATATTCCATGGTGGGACCCTGAGCACGAATGCGCTCGCGCAAGCGGATCGGCCAGAGCTTGCCGTCCTGCTCCTGAACATCGACGACCGCGACGTCAACCACCCGGTTCTCGGCGAAATCACGCTTGCCGATCGCTTCCAGCGAGGCGACGGCCTCGGCGTGGCGCGCAACGATCGCGTCCTGGAGGTTTTCCACCCATCGGCCGTTCGCATCGAGCCAGACGGCGATGCCGTCCGAAAGGCGGTTGGCGGTGAGAACCTTGTCGGTCATCTTGTCTGTTCCACTTCCTGGCGAACCGCGCCTTTGTAGGCCGAAAGCGGCTCGGACTTTTCAAAATTCGCACCGGCGACAGCCTCGCCGATGATCACCATGACCGGGCCGGAGAGATCGTCGCGGGCTTCCAAATCCGGCAGTTCCTTCAAGACGCCGTGGAAGAGCCTGCGGTCGGCGCGGCTGGCATTCTCGATCACCGCAACGGTGGTATCCGGAGCGAGGCCGGCGCCCATCAGCCGTTCGGCGACGGACGCGGCGACCGTGCGGCCCATGTAGACGGCGATCGTCGCGCCGGATACGGCAAGGCTCGCCCAGTCCGGCAGCACGTCGCCGGTGAGATCGTGGCCGGTCGTGAAGATCAGCGACGAGGCGACGCCGCGCAATGTCAGCGGCAGGTCGAAATCGGCGGCGGCGGCAACGGCCGAGGTGATGCCCGGCACGATCTCGTAGGAGATGCCGGCCTCGCGGAGCGCCGCCATCTCCTCGCCGGCGCGGCCGTAGACCAGCGGATCGCCGGACTTCAAGCGCACGACGCGCTTGCCCTGACGGCCGAGCTCGACCAGCAGACGGTTTATCTCGTCCTGAGACTTGGAGTGGCAGTTCTTGCGCTTGCCGACCGACAGACGCTCGGCGTCGCGGCGCCCCATGTCGACGATCGCCTGCGGCACGAGCGCGTCGTAGACGATCGCGTCGGCCTCCATCAGCACGCGCTGGGCGCGCAGCGTCAGCAGATCCTCGGCGCCCGGGCCGGCGCCGACCAGCCAGATATGACCGCTTGCGCGACCGCTGGTGGAGAGCAGCGCGTTGGCGGAACGGCGCGCGGCGACGGCGTCGTTCGCGGCCACAGCATCGGCGACATCGCCCGAGAAGAAGCGGCGCCAGAAGATGCGGCGCGAGACGCCGCGCGGCACGAGACGTTCGGCGGCATCCCGATAGTCGGCCGCCAGGCGCGCCAGCCGGCCGAGCGACGGCGACAGCATCTGGTCGATGCGGGCGCGGATCATCTGGGCGAGAACCGGGCCCGCCCCTTCCGTGCCGATCGCGATGGCAACCGGGGCGCGGTTGACGATGGCCGGCGTGTAGAAATCGCAGAAGTCCGGCTGGTCGACGGCATTGGCCGGGATTTTTTCCGCTCTGGCGGCCGCCACGACGGCCCGGTCCTGAGCCGCATCGCCGGTCGCGGCGAAAACCAGCGCGGCACCCCTGACCTGCGCGGGCGAAAATTCGGCGCGGACGATCTCGATGCCCTGCGCGGCAAGATATGCGGCATAGTCCTCTTCCGGCGCCGGCGCATGGGCGACGACGCGCGCATCGGTATTACCGAGCAGCCGAGCCTTGGCAAAGGCCTCGTCGCCATTGCCGAATACGAGAACGCTCCTTCCGCTCACACGGAAGAAGGCCGGAAAAACCGACAGGCGTTCTTGGCTTGAAGACATGCGGGTATCCTGAATCATATAACAGGAATATCCACAAAAGGATGATGAAATAGAAGGAATGGATATGCGAAGTGAATTGACTGAGGGTATTTCTGTTTCATGATCAATCGGTTCTTGAGCAAAAGCCACCGCAAACGATATTTCTCCAGTCTTTGTAGATTAAAGCGTTTTACCCTTATCCCTTCGTTCCGCGCCATAAACTGCCTAGACACTCCGTTACAAAGAAGCCGTCATGACAATTGCCGCCCGCCTCCTCGACGTCATCGAACACGATATCCTGCCGCTGACGGAAAAGGGCGTCGCGGCCGGCAACAAGGTGTTCGGCGCGGCGATCCTCAAAAAATCCGACCTGTCGCTGGTCGTAGCCGAAACCAACAACGAGCTTGAAAATCCGCTCTGGCATGGCGAGGTCCACACGCTCAAGCGCTTCTATGAGACGACCCCGGATATCGCGACCAGGGATTTGATTTTCTTATCCACCCATGAACCATGCACGATGTGCATGTCGGCGATCACCTGGGCGGGCTTCGACAATTTCTATTCGTTTTTCAGCCACGAGGATTCGCGCGACGCCTTCGCCATCCCGCACGATCTCAAGATCCTGAAAGAAGTGTTCGGGCTGGAGCCCGGCGGCTACCGGCGCAGCAACGCGTTCTGGAACTCCTACTTCATCGCCGATCTCGTGGAAAGCGAGGACGAACCCCTGCGCTCCGAACTCCAGGCACGGACCCTCCGCATCAAGGCAGCTTACCAGCGGCTCTCCGACAGCTACCAATCCGGCAAAGCCGAGAACAGTATACCGCTCGCCTGAGCGGCAAGGAAAACTCCATGGAACCATCGAAGGATATTTCGCGGCTGATCGAGATCATGGCCGCATTGCGCACGCCCGGCACCGGCTGCCCCTGGGATCTCGAACAGAATTTTTCGACCATCAAGCCCTATACGATCGAGGAGGCCTATGAGGTGGCCGACGCGATCGAGCGCAACGACATGGGCGACCTTTGCGAGGAGCTGGGCGACCTCCTGCTGCAGGTGGTCTTTCATGCCCGCATGGCGGAGGAAGCCGGCGAGTTTTCCTTCGGCGACGTGGTCGAGGCGATCACGAAGAAGATGATCCGCCGGCATCCGCATGTCTTCCCGCCTTCCGGGGTCCGCCCCGATGCCGACACGCCGAGTGCGGTGAAGGTGCAATGGGATGCAATCAAGGCGGAGGAAAAGCGCGAGCGGGCCGAGCGCAAGGCCAAACGGGGGATCACGGAGGATTTCAAGCTCGGCTATCTTGGCACCGTCCACCGCAGCCAGCCGGCGCTCACCGAGGCATTGAAGCTGCAGAGTCAGGCCGCCAGGGTGGGCTTCGACTGGTCGGAGGCGGAACCCATCCTCGACAAGATCGAAGAAGAGATCGGCGAGCTGCGCGAGGCGCTGCGAAGCGGCAAGCAGGACAAGGTGGCGGACGAGCTCGGCGACCTCATCTTCGCGCTGGTCAATATCGGCCGGCATGTGAAGGCCGACCCGGAAGAGGCCCTTCGCGGGACGAACACGAAGTTTCGCCGCCGGTTCAATTACATAGAAACATCTCTTCAACAATCGAATGAGACACTGCAGGCCGCCACGCTGGAGCGCATGGAAGAACTCTGGCAGGCGGCCAAGGCGATCGAGCGGCAGATCGCAACCTCATGACCGCAACGCCCGGACCGTGGGGGCGCGAAGGTCTATACCGTTCGCTCTCTGGCGACGAGTTTCTCCAGATGGTTCTGGAAGAGGCGATTGAGCGCCCTTCGGGAGGGTTTCTCGACCAGATAAAAACTCGCCAATGCAGCCAGCAATGCAGCCAGAAGCAACAGAAGGGTCGGAGCCGTTTCGGCCCGGTAAAGCTTGTAGAACGGCTGCTGCCACAGATAGAGGGAATAGGACCACAACCCCGCATAGGTCAGTATACGGGTCGACAGGATTTTCCGGAAAACAGGCGTTGCGGAGTCGATCGTGGTGATGGAAAGCGCAAGCATGGCCGTCGACAGACCGAAGGAGAGGGTGTGGTCGGGCAGCATCTTCGCACCGACGGCGACCAGCAGCGCCGCCGGGGACAGCCACCACGGGGCCCGGCGCTGGCGGAGGAGAAGCCAAAGACCGCCGGCGATGAATATTCCCGCGACGGAAACGTCGCTGCGCCAATGGGTATACAAGACGCTCGCACCGAGCTCCGTGCGGACGATACCGTTCAGCATCGCCGCAACGCCAAGCGCGATTATCAGGGCGCCAACCGGAAACAACCTGCGGCGCGACAAGAACGCGATGCCGGCCAAAAGAATATAGGCGTGCTCCTCGACGCAAAGCGACCAGAGGTGATCAAGCAAAGCCACGGGATGAGCGTAGACCATGGCGTAGTTGATCGTGAACGTCAAAGCAAGCAGCGCCGCCACAGGACCATGCGACAACTGCGTACCCTGGAAGAAAAGCGTGGTGATGACGACAAATGCAAGGAGAGCGGGGTAGATTCGCGAGAAACGCCTGAAGAAGAAGGTTGGCAATTCTGCCCGTTTCACGAACAGTATTTCCGCCATCAACCGGCCCGATAAAACGAAAAACAGATCGACACCGAATGTACTAACGCCAGGCTTGATGTCATCTATCCAGAAATGACCCAATATTACGAAGATTACCGCAATACCGCGCCAGCCATCCAGATAGGCAAGATGCGTTCCGGTTTCTTCACGCGGCTGATTTTGTACCATACGAAAACCACTGTTGCCGGCCCCGCGACGATACTGCAAAAAATTCCTGGCCGTCGTCAACGGATCATTTTGCACTGCAAAAAACGGGCAATATCATGACGCGCCGGTCACACGGCTGCCGCTGGGGCGCTTTCTCTCCGGGCGGCCAATTTCTCTGCTCCATGGGAAGTTGCGAAATGGGAATGGATAATCCCCTCACTTGCGATTTCTAACACTTAGCTAAAGCTAAGATGTTGAAATCGCTTTCTCTCCCACAAGGGGAGAGATACCGCAAAGCCTACCGCTCCCAATCTTCCTTGACCGGCTTCGGGCCGTTGCCGAGCCGGCGCTCCAGTTCGGCGGCCTGGCGCTCGGTCAGGCGCACGTCGAGCGTCACGGAACCGTCCTCGTTGTCCCGGCGGTCGTCCACCACGGCATTGCCATAGATCCAGGAGACGAGCGCCAGCTTGTCCGGCGGGATGGTGATCGTGGTTTCGGTGAGAACGCCGGAAAGGCGTCTCGCGATCTCGTCCATCAGCGCGTCGATGCCCTCGCCGGTGATCGCGGAGACCGCCATGACGTTCTCCCGGCCGGCGGCGCGTTCGGCGATGGTCTCGTGCGCTTCGGCATCGAGCCGGTCGATCTTGTTCCAGACCTCGATGAGGCGCTCGGCACCTTCCTTCTCGCCGATGCCGAGATCGGCGAGGATGCGCAGCACATCGGCCGATTGCGCGGCATTGTCCGGATCGGACATGTCGCGCACATGCAGGATCAAGTCCGCCTCCAGCACCTCTTCCAGCGTGGCGCGGAAGGCGGCGACGAGATGGGTCGGCAGGTCGGAGATGAAGCCGACCGTATCGGACAGGATGACGGTCCGGCCGTGCGGCAGCTTCATGCGGCGCAGCGTCGGGTCGAGCGTCGCGAACAGCATGTCCTCGGCGAGCACCCCCGCCCCGGTGATGCGGTTGAAGAGCGTCGATTTGCCCGCGTTCGTATAGCCGACCAGCGCGACGATCGGATGCGGCACCTTGCGGCGCTTGGCGCGGTGAAGCTGGCGGGTGCGCACGACCTGTTCGAGCTCGCGCTCCAGGCGGACGATGCGCTCCTGCAGGAGCCGGCGGTCGGCTTCAATCTGGGTTTCGCCCGGGCCGCCCATGAAGCCCGCGCCGCCGCGCTGGCGCTCAAGATGGGTCCAGCTTCGGACCAGACGGCCCTTCTGATAGTTCAAGTGCGCGAGATCGACCTGCAGCGTGCCTTCCTTGGTGGAGGCGCGGCGGCCGAAGATTTCGAGGATAAGGCCCGTCCGGTCGATGACCTTGGCGTTCCATTCCTTTTCGAGATTGCGTTGCTGCACCGGGGTCAAAGGATGATCGACGATGACGAGGCCGGCATCCCTCTCGTCGAGCAGCGCCTTGATCTCCTCGATCTTGCCCGTGCCGATGAGGGTCGCCGGTCGCGGCTGGCCGACGGACACGATGAGGCCCTCGACGATCGTCAGGTCGATCGCCTTGGCAAGGCCGATCGCCTCTTCGAGGCGAGCTTCGTTGGAGCGTTGCGGCGCGGGGGCAGCGGGCGACTCGCCCTGCCCCGCCCTATGCCCCCCTTGGGGCCTGGCCTGCTTCAGGACCGGCACGACGACGGCCGCACGCATATCGTCCCGGCGCTTGTCGGCTTCCGGGACAAGGGATTCGTTCGAGGTGTCGCGGTTTGAAATCTGCTCTCGTCCTTAAGCGGCGTTCTCTTCGCTTTCGAACATCTGCATGGGCTGGCCCGGCATGATGGTCGAGATCGCGTGCTTATACACGAGCTGGGAGTGGCCGTCACGACGAAGAAGGACGCAGAAGTTGTCGAAAGAGGTGACGACGCCCGTCAGCTTGACCCCGTTGATAAGGAATATCGTCAGGGAAATCTTCTGCTTGCGAACAGTGTTGAGAAATAAATCCTGCAGGTTCTGAGAACGTTCCGCCATAGCGCCGCTTCTTTCTTTTTTGCCGGCAAAGGTGCCGGGAGATGATCAAGCTTTCATGAGACGACCGGGAAACGCCCTCGTGCTTCCCTTCCCCTAACGTCTGGTTATCAAATCACCGTCTTTTCCGCAATCTCGAAAAAAGCGTCACGAATGCTGGCCGAAGTGGTGCCCGGATGGCCGTTGGCAACGGGTTTTCCGTCTATTTCGACGATCGGAACGCATATGCCGGTGGCCGACGTGAAGAAGACCTCGCGGGCCGCCATCATCTCGTCCGTCCTGAATTCGCGTTCGACGACCTTCAGGCCGAGCTTTTCCGCCACGTCGATCAGCGTCGTGCGGGTGATTCCCCTGAGGATTCCATGCTCGGCAGGCCGGGTGACCAGCTCGCCCTGCGGCGTCACGATCCAGACGTTGGAGGAGGCGCCTTCCATGACGATGCCGTCGCGATCGACGAAGATCGCGTCCTGGGCGCCCGCCTCCTTCGCCTGCTGCTTGGCGAGCACGTTGGGGAGCAGGCCGACGGTCTTGATATCGACGCGGTCCCAGCGATTCTCCGGCACGGTGATGACCTTGATGCCGTTCGCATATTTCTTCGCGGCGACGGACGGATCGGTGCTCCGGGCGGTGATCGTCAGCGTCGGCGGCGTGTCGTCCGACGGGAAGTAATGGTCGCGGCGGGCCGCACCGCGCGTCACCTGCAGATAGAAGATGCCGTTCCTCACCCGGTTGCGGCGGAGCACTTCGCGGATGACGAAGGTCAAAGCCCCACGGCTCATCGGAGAGGCCATATTCAGCTCGCGCAAGGAACGGTCGAGACGGTCGAGATGCCGCGTCAGGTCGACGATCATGCCGTGGCGCACCTCGCAGACCTCGTAGACGCCGTCGGCGAACTGGAAACCGCGGTCCTCCACATGCACGGCGGCTTCCGAATGGCGGACATATTGTCCGTTCACATACGCAATTCTCGACATCGAATGTCCCCTGACTTCAGAAATATTGGATGGACACGCGGAAGAGCTGCTCCACGTCGCGGACGGCCTCGGCCGTGGCGAAGAGCACGACCCGGTCGCGCGCCTTGATCTTGGTATCGCCGCTGGGGCGGATAACCGCGTCGCCGCGATAGATGGCGCCGATGCGGATGCCCTCCGGCAGGTCGAGCTCGCGGAACGGCCGGCCGACCAGCGGCGAGGTTTCGAGCGCTTCAGCCTCGATCACCTCCGCCGCGCCGTGCTGGACGGCATAGACGGAGCGGATGCGGCCCTTGCGGACATGCTGCAGCACGCGGGAAATGGTGACGGCGCGCGGATTGATCTGCGCATCGATGCCGATCGAATCGGTGATCTGATGCAGCGAAGTGGAATTGATCAGCACGAGGTTCGACTTGCAGCCGAGGGATTTGCCGAGGACGGCGCCTAAGATGTTGATCTGGTCGCTATTGGTCAGCGTCACCATCAGGTCGGTGTCCTGGATATCCGCCTGGTTGAGGATATGCTGGTCGAGCGCCGAACCGTGCAGCACGATGGTGTTGCGGAGTTTTTCCGATATCGCGACCGCCTTTTCACGGTCGCTCTCGATGATCTTCAGCCGCGTCCTCGGCTGATGCTCCTCGATGGTGCGGGCGACGTAGTAACCGATATTGCCGCCGCCGGCGATGACGATGCGGCGCGCCTCCTCCTCCTCGTGGCCGAAGAGGCCGAGCGTGCGGCGGATGTGGTCGCATTTGCAGATGACATAGGCGAGGTCGCCGACTTCGAGCTGATCGGCGGAGCGGGCAATGGTGAGCTGGCCGTCCCTGACGATACCCACCACGGTCGCCCTCAAGTCCGGAAAAAGGTCGGAAAGCTGATGCAGCGGGGTCGCGACGACCGGGCAGTCCTCCATGCATTCGATCGCCACCATGGCGATGTTGTCGTCCGCAAAACGCACGACATCCATGGCGCCCGGAAAGGAGATGCGCCTGAGCACCATCTTGCCGACCTCGACCTCGGGGGAGATCGTCACGTCGATTGACATGTTCCGGCGGCTGAACAAATCGGCATATTCCGGCTTCAGATAGTTCTGGGCGCGGATGCGGGCGATCTTGGTCGGCACAGAGAAGAGCGCATGCGCCACCTCGCAGGCGACGATATTGACCTCGTCGTAGAGCGTCACGGCGATGATCATGTCGGCGTCTTCGGCGCCGGCCTTTTCCAGCGTGTCCGGATGGGCGCCGTGGCCGACATAGCCCTTCACGTCGAGGGTCTCGGTGATCGCGGCGATCAGCGCGGCGGAGGTGTCGATGACGGAGACGTCGTTGTCTTCCTGCGACAGCCGTTCGGCGATGCCGTAACCTACCTGCCCCGCGCCGCAAATGATGACTTTCATCGATCAACTTTCATGGAGGACCTTCATGGGAACGGGGCTTTCGATCAGACGCCGAGCGACTTCAGCTTGCGGTGCAGCGCCGAACGCTCCATGCCGACGAATTCCGCCGTACGGGAAATATTGCCGCCGAAGCGGTTGATCTGGGCGATCAGGTAATCACGCTCGAACATTTCGCGCGCCTCACGCAGCGGCAGCGTCATGATGTGGTAGTCGCCCTTGGACGAGACCTTCGGCAGCATGTCGCCGAGATCGGTCGGCAGCATGTCGGCGGAGATCGGCGTTTCCGGGCCGTCGGAACGGGCAAGGATCATCAGCCGCTCGATATTGTTGCGGAGCTGGCGGATATTGCCCGGCCAGTCATGCGCCTGGAGGACCGCCATGGCATCCTCGCCGATCCTGCGCGGGCGGATGCCGGCCTGTTCGGAAATCTGCCGCATGAACATGTCGACAAGGAAGGGAATATCCTCGCGGCGCTCGGCGAGCGCCGGCACCTTGACCGGCACGACCGCCAGGCGGTGGTAGAGATCCTCGCGGAAGGAACCGTCGGAAATCAGGCTTTCGAGATTGTAGGCGGTGGACGAAATGATGCGGACATCCACCTTGACGCGCTTCGAACCGCCGACGCGCTCGAACTGCTGATCGACCAGAACGCGCAGGATCTTGTTCTGCGTCTCGCGCGGCATCTCGCCGACCTCGTCCAGATAAAGAATGCCGCGATGGGCCTCTTCCAGCGCACCGATCTTGCGCTGCTGGCCGGGACCGCCTTCGGTGCCGAACAGCGCCACCTCCATCCGGTCCGGGGTGATCGTCGCGGCGTTGAGCGCCACGAAAGGCCCGCCGGAGCGGGCCGATTTCTTGTGGATCATGCGCGCCACAAGCTCCTTGCCGGAGCCGGAAGGGCCAAGGATCATGACGCGGCTGTTGGTCGGCGCCACTTTTTCGATCGTCTGGCGGAGCTGCGAGACCGCGACGGACGTGCCAACCAGTTCGGCGGCATCGCCAGCGCGCTTCTTGAGCTCGGTCACCTCGCGCTTCAGCTTGGAATTTTCGAGCGCCCGCTCGGCGATCAGGATCAGCCGGTCGGCCTTGAAGGGTTTTTCGATGAAATCGAAGGCGCCGCGCTTGATGGCGGAAACGGCCGTCTCGATGTTGCCGTGGCCGGAGATCATCACCACCGGGAGTTCGGGATGGCGGTTCTTGACCTCGTCGAGCAGCGCCAGGCCGTCGAGCTTCGAGCCCTGCATCCAGATATCCAGAAAGACGAGCCGCGGCACGCGGTCGGAAATCGCGGCAAGCGCGCTGTCGCTGTCGTGCGCGGTACGCGTCTCATGCCCTTCATCGGACAGAATACCCGAAACGATTTCGCGGATATCCGCCTCGTCATCCACGACCAGAATATCAGACGCCATAAGCCAATTCCTTGTTATTGTCGGTTCCGGGCACCACGACCTTCTGCACATGCGGCAGCAGCACCCTGATCATGGCGCCCCTGCCATGATCGAAATCGGCAGGCGCATCGTGCAGTTCGAGCTGCCCGCCGTGTTCCTCAATGATCTTCTTGACGATCGCCAGTCCCAGCCCGGTGCCCTTGTCGCGCATGGTCATGTAAGGCTCGAGAATGCGGTGACGGTTTTCCGTCGGCAGGCCACTGCCATTGTCGATGACATCGACCACATAGGTATCCCGACCCGCGTCGAAGACCGAGCGCACCTTGACCTTGCGACCGTCGCGCTCCTGGTCGCTCGGCACCGCCTCGATCGCCTCGACGGCATTCTTGATGAGATTGCCGAAGGCCTGGCCAAGCATGCGCGCATCGAACATGCCCTTGAGGGGCTCGTCGCCGAGCTCGCGGATGAATTCCACATGGGACGTTCCCATCTCGCGCAGGAAGATCGCGTCGCGCAGGATATCGCGCAGATCCGCCTCCTCCTTGGTGGGTTTCGGCATGCGGGCGAAGGAAGAGAACTCGTCGACCATGCGGCCGATATCGCCCACCTGCCGCACGATCGTATCGGTGCACTGGTCGAAGACGGCGCGGTCGTCCTCAGCGATCTGCTTGCCGTAGCGGCGCTTCAGGCGTTCGGCGGAAAGCTGGATCGGCGTCAGCGGGTTCTTGATCTCATGGGCGATGCGGCGCGCCACGTCGGCCCAGGCGGTCGAGCGCTGGGCGATGACGAGATCGGTGATGTCGTCGAGCGTGACGACGTAGGATTCCTGCGCTGCCCGCTGCTCCTCGCGCGTGACCTGCACCGACAGCGTCCGCTCCTTGCCGCCGCGCATCAGGTTCACCTGCTTGCGGAAATCGCCGCGGGCGCGGGTCCGCGCCTCCGTCAGCACCTGATCGATCTCGGGAGCGACATCCTGCAGCTTCTCGCCGATCAGCTTTTCGACGGGGACGCCGAGGAACTCCTCCGCGGACGGGTTGACGATGGTGATGCGGCGGTCTTCCTCGACGCCGATCACCGCCGCGGTGACGCCCGAAAGCACCGCCTCGATGAAACGCCGGCGGTCGTCCACCTCGTCCTTCGCCTCGAGGATCTCGTCGCGCTGGCTGCGGATTTCCGAAATCATCTTATTGAAGGTGCGCGACAGGTTGCCGACGTCGCCGTCGGCCGCCCGCACGGGCACCACGACGGCGAGATTGCCGGTCGCGACGCTGTCGGCCGCGCTGATCAGGAGGCGGATCGGCCGGACGATGCGGTCGGCGACGGCGATCGCCGTCCAGATCGCCGCGAGCAGCACGATCAGGGCAAAACCGAGATAGAGCACCGCGAAGGCTATCTGCAACGATGTGCGGCCTGCCTCCATCGCCTGATATTCGGCGGTGTTCTCCTCCATGAGATGCATGGCCGCGATGACCTTCGGGTCGACGGCGCGGATCGTGTAGAGGAAGGAGCCCGGAAGCCCATCGAGCTTGATGACGGCGCCGACGAGATTGGTCACGCCCGGCGGGATCAGCGTCGGCTGACCGGCAGCCGCCGTCTTCAACGCATCTTCGGGGATGGCCGGCAGCGGCTTCTCCGTCTTGATGTCGGCCTGCGCCATCGCCTGCCCGTCCTCGCGCACCAGGAAGGCGCCCAGCATGCCGCGCCCCCTCGCCTGGCGGGTCATCAGCTCCACGAAACCGGTGCGGTCGAGATAGAACATCGGCCGGTTCCGTTCCAGATCGTTCGCCATCGACACCGTCTGGCCCTGAAGATAGCTCGCGTTTTCAAGCATGTAGGCGCGCGCCACATCCTGCGAGGACTGCACGATCGACTGGGTGCGCAGCGAGAACCAGCGGTCCAGGCCGACATTCAGCGTGAGGCTGGCGAAGATCGCCACCAGGACCGCAGGCGTGATCGCGACGATCGAGAAAAGCACGACGATGCGCACATGCAGGCGGGCTGCCGCGCGGCCGCGGTTGCGCGCCCTCAGGAGCCGCACGACCTCCCGCCCGATCAGGTACACCAGGCCGAGGATGAAAAGAGAATTGACGACCGCCGAGGCGATCACGACGTTCGTCGTCGGAGCGATCGGCGTGAGGCCGAGCAGGATGAAAAGCGTGAGGCCCGCGCAGATCAGCGCGCCGCCGGCGAGCAGAAGGCCGGGAAGCGCGAAGGATGCGCGCCGGTCCTGCACGGACGCGGCAGGCTCGCTTACGAGCGGCTCACCCTCGGCCACCGGCGCTGTCTCGCCTTCCGTCATCGATCCACTCCGATCCCCAAATTCCCCGCGGGAGATCGTTTCAACCCGGTGAAACCCAAGCGAAGCGACATCAACTTCCCGGAAAAAGACCTGGCTCAATTCCCCTCAACGGCCGCCACTCCGTCGAGCATTCGCCAAGCTCTGCGTGACCTTTAAGCAACGCATTGTGGCGAAAATGCAACGATGAATCGAGGGTGTCAAGAAGTCCGGAACAAAGTTCCCGACCGGCGGCCGAAATCAGGCGCTGCGGGAGCTGCGATAGACGGAGACGCCCAGTTCGCGGATCTTCTTGCGCAGCGTGTTGCGGTTGAGACCAAGCAGGTCGGCCGCCTTGATCTGGTTGCCGCGGGTGGCGGTGAGCGCCGCGAGAATCAGCGGATATTCCATCTCGGTGAGCACCCGGTCATAAAGGCCGGGCGGCGGCAGGTTGTCGCCGAAGCTCGCGAAATAGGTCCGCATATTCTCCTCCACCGCCTGCGCGATGGTGAGCGAGCCCGGACGGGCGCCCATCTTGTCGATCGGGCTGTCCGGCACGTCCGAGCGCAGCTCCGCCTCGATGATCTCCCGGGTAATGACGTCCTGCGGATAAAGCGCCATGAGACGACGGACGAGGTTTTCCAGCTCTCGGACGTTGCCGGGCCAGGCATAGGCCTTCATGAGGTCCAGCGCCTCGTTGTCGAAGCGCTTGCCGTCGAGCCCTTCCTTTTCGGCCATCTGCATGAAGTGGCGGACGAGATCCGGAATGTCCTCGGCGCGGTCGCGCAGCGGCGGCAGGCGCAGCGGCACGACGTTCAAACGGTAATAGAGATCCTCGCGGAAGAGGCCCTGGTTGATGAGATGCTTCAGGTCCTTGTTGGTCGCCGCGACGATGCGGACATCCGTGCGGATCGGCGTGCGGCCGCCGACGGTGGTATATTCGCCCTGCTGCAGAACGCGCAGGAGACGCGTCTGGGCGTCCATCGGCATGTCGCCGATCTCATCGAGGAAGAGCGTGCCGCCTTCGGCCTGTTCGAAACGGCCGGTGGAACGGTTCTGCGCGCCGGTAAACGCGCCTTTCTCGTGGCCGAAAAGCTCCGATTCGATGAGGTCGCGCGGGATGGCGGCCATGTTGATCGCCACGAAGGGCCCGTTGCGGCGCTTGCCGTAATCGTGCAGCGCGCGGGCGACGAGTTCCTTGCCGGTGCCCGATTCGCCGGTGATCATCAGCGTCAGGTCCGTCTGCATCAGACGGGCGAGCACGCGGTAGATTTCCTGCATGGCGGCGGAGCGGCCGACGAGCGGCATGCCGTCCTGCATGTCGTCGTCGAGGCGGGCTGGCTTGCGCTTCGGCTCGGCAAGCGCGCGGCCGATGATGGCGATGAGCTCGGTCAGATCGAACGGCTTCGGCAGGTAATCGTAGGCGCCTTTTTCCGAGGCCTTGATCGCCGTCATGAAGGTGTTCTGAGCGCTCATGACGAGGACAGGAAGCTCCGGCCGCGCCTTCTTGATGCGCGGCAGGAGATCGAAGGCGTTCTCGTCCGGCATGACCACGTCGGTGACGACGAGATCCCCGTCTCCGGCCGAAATCCAGCGCCAGAGGGTCGCCGCATTGGAGGTGATGCGCACTTCATAGCCCGCCCTGGTCAAAGCCTGGTTCAATACGGTGCGGATGGCCGCGTCGTCGTCGGCGACAAGGATCGTGGCAGTCATTTTTCACTTCCTGTGGAGTTCAAGGCGCGGCCGTCGCCGGTCTCTTCCTTGTGCATGGGCATCAGAACACGGAACGTGGTGCGGCGGGCCTGGCTGTCGCATTCGACGATGCCGCCATGGGCGCCGATGATCTTGGCGACCAGCGCAAGGCCGAGACCGGAGCCGTTGGTCTTGGTGGTGATGAAAGGATCGAAAAGATGCGGCAGGAGATCGGTCGGCACGCCCGGACCGTTGTCGATGACGCAGAATTCGAGCGGCAGCGAAATCTTCTCGCGCGTGCCGGCGACCGAGAGCCGAATGCCGGGACGATAGGCCGTCGTCAGCATGATCTCGCCATCCGGCTGATCGCCGATCGCTTCGGCGGCGTTCTTGATGAGGTTCAGGAAGACCTGCACGAGTTGGTCGCGGTTGGCATAGACCGGCGGCAGCGACGGGTCGTACAGTTCCGAGATCTTGATATTGCGGGCAAAGCCAGCCTTGGCGACCGCCTTCACGTGGTCGAGCACCGAATGGATGTTGAGGGCGATGCGGTCTACCGGACGCTCGTCGGAGAAGACTTCCATGCGGTCTACCAGCGAGACGATGCGGTCGGTCTCGTCGCAGATCAAGCGGGTGAGTGCCCGATCCTCGTCCTGCACCGATGTCTCGAGAAGCTGGGCGGCGCCGCGGATGCCGGAAAGCGGGTTCTTGATCTCATGGGCCAGCATGGAGGCAAGGCCGGTGACCGAGCGGGCGGCGGCGCGGTGGGTGAGCTGGCGGTCGATCTTGTCCGCCATGGAGCGCTCCTGGAAGACGACCACGACCGAACCGGGCTCGCTGACGACCGGCGCGACATAGAGATCGACGAGCTTGTCCTGGCCGAGGCGCGGCGAGGAGAGATCGACGCGGTATTCGTTGACGGGCGCCTTGCGCTCGCGCACCTGATCGATCAGCGCCAGAAGCGGGCTGCCGAAGGGGATGTAGGTGGAAATCCTGCTCTTGGCGAGATGCGCGGCACTGGCGCCGAAAAAAGCCTCCGCCTCCCAGTTGGCGAAGGCGACCCTACCGGCCGCATCGACCAGGATCACCGGGTTCTGCACCGAATTGAGAACGGCCATGGCAAGCGCGTTGCCGCTCGCGGCCTCCTGCCCGCCATTTGCTGCCGGCGACTTCGTCATGCCGCCTCCTTGCGCGCGACGGCTGCTTCTCTCGTCAGCGCGTCCGTCATCCGGCGCGAAACCTCGGCCGGGTCCTTCGAGATCATGATGGCAGCCTTTTCTTCCAGGGGCAGGTCCGGCGCGAAACGGTCGAGATACCAGCCGAGATGCTTTCTGGCGTGCCGCAGCCCCGGCTCGCGGCCGTAAAGCTCCAGCATCGCCTCGTAATGTTCGACGACGAGACCGGCGATCTCGGTCCTTGACGGCGCGGCATGGCCGGCGAGCCGGCCGATATGCCAGGGCCGGCCTTGCGCGCCGCGGCCGACCATGACCGCATCGGCGCCCGAGCGCTTCAGGATTTCCGCGGCGTCCTCCGGCGATTCGACGTCGCCGTTGGCGATCAGCGGGATGGAGACGGCCTCGCGCACCAGGCGGATCGCATCCCAATCCGCCCTGCCCTCGTAGAACTGCATGCGGGTGCGGCCATGTATGGTCACGAGCCGGATGCCGGCCTCCTCCGCGCGGCGGGCGATCTCCGGCGCGTTGATGGAATTCTCGTCCCAGCCGAGCCGCATCTTGAGCGTCACGGGAACGGAGACGGCGTTGACCGTCGCCTCGATCAGCGAAAGCGCGTGGTCGGGATCGCGCATCAGCGCCGAGCCGGAATAGCCGCCCGTCACCTTCTTGGCCGGGCAACCCATGTTGATGTCGATGATGTCGGCGCCGTTGTCGGCGGCGATCTTCGCGGCTTCCGCCATCCAATGGGCCTCGCGGCCGGCAAGCTGGACCATATGCGGCGAAATGCCCGTCCCTTTCAGCCGCGCCCATGATTCGCCGCGGTTCATGACGAGCTCGCGGCTTGCCACCATTTCCGTCACGACCAGCCCGGCGCCGAAACACCAGGCAAGCTGTCTGAAGGGCAGATCGGTAACGCCGGACATAGGTGCCAGGACGACGCGATTGCGAATGGCGACCGGCCCGATCTGGAAAGGCTTGGCAAGATCCTGAAAACGCAAATGGTGATCTTTCGGGCACATGAGGTGGTTGCACTATTTTTATTCAGTTCACGAGCATTTGCCAAGAGCAATTCCGGAACTGCGTTATTTTTGAGCGGCGTGCTGGAAATCAGGCTTTTCATTCTATAGTTCTCCGCCTGTCAATCCTCGAAGCCATGAAAACGGGTTACGGTGCATGGACGACAGAACCATGACAATCGGTATCGTTATCGTCGCCGCCGGCCGCGGCGAACGGGCCGGATCGCCGGAGAACGGCCCGAAGCAGTACCGACGGATCGGCGGACGCCCGGTCATCGCCCACACGCTCCAGCAGTTCCTCCTGTGGCACCGCAGCGGACCGGTCGTGGCGGTCATCCATCCGGACGACGAGGCGCTGTTCGCGGCAGCGACCGGGGCGCTTCCCGGTGCCGACCGGATCGTCACCACGTTCGGCGGCGAAACGCGGCAACGCTCGGTCTACGAAGGTCTCAAGGCGCTTTCCGCCACCGAGGCGACCCACGTGATGATCCACGATGGGGCGCGGCCCTTCATCGATCACGGCGTGCTCGACCGTATCGCCGAGGCCCTCGACCGGGGGCAGGAAGGCGTGCTGCCGGCCATGCCCGTCACCGATACGCTGAAGCGCGGCGGTGCGGACGGCCTGGTGCACGAGACCGTGCCGCGCGCCGGGCTCTATGCGGCCCAGACGCCGCAGAGCTTCCTTCTTTCAGCGATCCGTACGGCGCATGAAAAGGCGGCGGCGCTGCGCCGCGAGGATTTCACCGACGATGCCGCGATCGCCGAATGGGCCGGCCTGGCCGTGACGCTGGTCGAAGGCTCGGTCGACAACATCAAGCTCACCGTGAAGCGGGATATAGCCATGGCCGACGAAAAGCTCTCGCAAAGCGCTCTTCCCGATGTCAGGACCGGCAACGGCTACGACGTGCATCAGCTCGAAGCCGGCGACGGGGTGACGCTCTGCGGCGTCTTCATTCCGCACGACCAGAAGCTCAGCGGCCATTCGGATGCCGATGTCGCCATGCATGCGCTGACCGACGCGCTGCTCGCCACCTGCGGCGCCGGCGATATTGGCGACCACTTTCCGCCGTCGGACATGCAGTGGCGGGGTGCGCCTTCGAAGATCTTCCTCGACCATGCGGCAAACCTGGTGCGCGAACGCGGCGGCACGATCATGAATGCCGACATTTCGCTGATCGCCGAAGCGCCGAAAATCGCACCGCACCGGCAGAAGATGCGCGAGAACCTGGCGGACATTCTCGGCATTTCCGTCGACCGCTGCTCGGTGAAGGCGACCACCAACGAGAAGATCGGCTTTATCGGCCGCCGCGAAGGGATCGCAGCGATCGCCACCGCCACCGTCGTCTATCGCGGAGACGGGGCATGAGCCTCTTTCCGGCCGACATCGAGGATGAGGCCCGCCGGATCGTCACCGAATTTGCCACGCGCGGGCTGACGGTCGCCACGGCCGAATCCTGCACCGGCGGACTGATCGCCGGCGCCCTGACGGAGATTTCCGGCTCGTCCGCAGTCGTCGACCGCGGCTTCGTCACCTATACGAACGAGGCGAAGGTGGACATGCTCGGCGTCACCCCGGCGACATTGATCGCCTATGGCGCAGTCTCCAGGGAGACGGCGCTACAGATGGCCTATGGCGCCCTCTTCCGCTCCCGCGCGGCGGTCGCGGTCGCCGTCACCGGCATTGCCGGCCCCGGCGGCGGTTCGGCGGACAAGCCTGTCGGCCTCGTGCACCTCGCCGCTCAGAGCCGGTCGGGCACGACCCTTCACCGGGAAATGCGCTACGGCGATATCGGCCGGACGGAAGTCAGGCTCGCGACGGTGCGCACGGCGTTCGAAATGCTGATGAAAGCGGCAGGCCTATAAGACCTGAAGGTCAGACGGCCGCATAGATCTTGTCCGCCCGCGCCTCGAAGGCCTCGGCGAACATGCGGAAGGCGCGGTCGAACATCGAGCCCATCAGAGCGCCGAGGATCATGCTCTTGAACTCGTAGTCGATGAAGAAATGCACCACGCTGGCGTTCGGCGATCCGTCGGCGGGCGGCTCGAAGCGCCAGCGGTTTTCCAGGTATCGGAACGGCCCTTCGATATATTTCACGTCGATCGCCTGTTCGGCCGGATTGAGCAGGACCTGGGTGGTGAAGGTCTCGCGGATCGCCTTGTAGCCCACCGTCATGTCGGCGACGAGGAGCGTCTTGCCGTCGCGTTCCTTCCGGGAACGGATCGCCAGCGCCTCGCAGAGCGGCAGGAATTGCGGATATTTCTCGATATCGGCGACGAGCGCATACATTTCTTCGGCGCTGTGCTTTACGGGGCGGCGGATTTCGAACTTCGGCATAATGCGGAGTTAAGCGCCCGCCCCGATAAGATCAAGGAGATCGCGCACTTCGCGGCGCGATTTCAACACCAGAACCGGCTTGTCGGCGGCATATTTCTCAAGCCCTGCAAGGACCCGCGGCGCGAATTTCTCCTCCCAGGTCCAGACGAACCGGAAGAACTCCCAGGATACCCGCTCCGGACAGCCGGGCGCCATTTCCGGCCTTGTACGACCCAGGTGCTTTACCCAGCGGCTCAGAATGCCCCAGACATTCACCAACCGCGCCATGCGCACCCAGATGACGAGATCGCTGCGCGGCACGCGGATATCAAAGGTCGAGGTATTGGTGCCATCCATGATCCAGCGATCTTGCGCTATCAGTTCCCTGATGAGGCGGAGCTGTTCGCCCTTTTCCCGTTGCACCCAGCCCGGCAGCCACAGAACGTCCCGATCGATGGAGATGTAGTCGAGACCGAAGCGGCGGGCGATCTTCTGCGACAGCGTCGATTTTCCGCCGCCCGAACAGCCGATCACCAAAATTCTATCCGCCTGCCGGAGCTTGTCGGCGGCCTCTGGAATTCCTACGTAGCGGATCGCATTCAAGCCGGATTTCATGTCCATCGTGATTTCCCCGCGAATCAGGCTCCGATCCACCGCCGGTAGCCACTCTTGATGACAGGAGGATTTCAATCTTGCGCAGAGGGTATTATAGAGGTCCGCCGAATGCGTCGCGACACGTCCGATGGCCACCGTCACGCCGGCCATTCGGCAATGTCGGACGGCATCCGGATTAATAAGATTTAATGTAGGATTCATCCGGTTGTAATGTTCCATTGCCGCCAGCGAGCGTACAATGACATATTCAACCACCAGCAGACCCGGCGCACCGGAAAGAAGCATCCATGGACGATTTTTCGCAGATGATAAAGCTGCTCGAATCCGCAAAGCAGCTCGCCGACATGAACCAGCTCCCCATGCTCGCTTATCTTATCGAAATGGCAAAGGGCGAAGCGCGCGGCCACCGCTTCACACTGCGGGAAAGACGACGCGGCCAGAACAAGAACGACAAGG
This sequence comes from Neorhizobium descurainiae, assembly GCF_051400715.1. Taxonomy (NCBI): domain Bacteria; kingdom Pseudomonadati; phylum Pseudomonadota; class Alphaproteobacteria; order Hyphomicrobiales; family Rhizobiaceae; genus Neorhizobium; species Neorhizobium descurainiae. Next base: position 285,097 of record NZ_JBLFFK010000005.1, on the reverse strand, counting down.
TCGAGGCCGCCGAATAAGCAGGCCGGGAATAGGGCTGCCGCTTATTCGGCGGCGGCCAGAAGCTTCTTCTCCCGCGCAGCCTTGAGGCGCGCGAAATCGTCGCCGGCATGATGCGACGACCGGGTCAGCGGGCTCGACGACACCATCAGGAACCCCTTGGTATAGGCAACCGTCTCGTAGGACTTGAATTCGTCCGGCGTGACGAAGCGCTCAACCTTGTGGTGCTTGCGGGTCGGCTGGAGATACTGGCCGATCGTCAGGAAATCGACGTCGGCGGTCCTGAGGTCGTCCATCAGCTGCAGCACCTCGTTGCGCTCCTCGCCAAGCCCAACCATGATGCCCGACTTGGTGAACATGGTCGGGTCAAGCTCCTTCACCCGCTGCAAGAGCCGGATGGAATGGAAATAGCGGGCGCCGGGCCGGACCGTGAGGTAATTGCCGGCCACCGTTTCCATGTTGTGGTTGAAGACATCGGGCTTGGCGGCCACGACCCGCTCCAGGGCTCCGGGCTTTTTCAGAAAATCGGGCGTCAGTATCTCGATCGTCGTCATCGGAGACGCCGCGCGGATCGCCCAGATCACCTTCTCGAAATGCTCGGCGCCGCCATCCTCCAGGTCGTCGCGATCGACGGAGGTGATGACGACATGGGAAAGCCCCATCTGCTTCACGGCCCTGGCGACGTTTTCCGGCTCTTCCATGTCGAGCGCATTCGGCCTGCCGGTCGCGACGTTGCAGAAGGCGCAGGCGCGGGTACAGATCTCGCCCATGATCATGAAGGTGGCGTGCTTCTTATCCCAGCACTCGCCGATATTGGGGCAGCCCGCTTCCTCGCAGACCGTTACCAGCCTGTTTTCCTTCACGATCGACCGGGTTTCCATATAGCCCTTGGAAACCGGCGCGCGCACGCGAATCCATTCGGGCTTGCGCAGCACTTCCGTATCGGGACGATGCGCCTTTTCCGGATGGCGGACGCGCTTTTCGTCGCCTGGCGTCGTCCTGTCGAGAATGGTGACCATAAAAACCTGCTTTCAACCGCGCATATCGCGGGATTTCGTCAGTTCCTGACGAGTTTGGCAACGAATAGCAAAATGCAGGAGCCCACGAAACCCTGCACCAGGTAACCCAGCCATCCACTGGCAACATGGATATCGGCGCTTTCGAAGATGGCATTGGCGAGAACCGCGCCGACAATGCCGATCACGACGTTCATCAGGACGCCGAAGCGGAGGCCCATCAGAATACCGGCGAGCCAGCCCGCCAGACCGCCGATGATGATCGCTGCAATCCAACCCACACCCATGTCATGCTCCCGTCCAAAACCAGTCTGAAAGATATGGGCGGTCTACCGCCCAATCTCAATCCCACCAATTATGCGTTCAGCGCCCGGCCGTAGGCGTCAAGCACGCTTTCCTTCATCGTTTCCGAAATTGTCGGATGCGGGAAGATCGTGTGCATCAGCTCTTCTTCCGTCGTCTCCAGGTTCATGGCGACGACGAAGCCCTGGATGAGCTCGGTGACTTCGGCGCCGACCATGTGGGCGCCCAGGAGCTCGCCGGTCTTCCTGTCGAAGATCGTCTTGACGAGGCCCTGGTCCTCGCCGAGCGCGATCGCCTTGCCGTTCGCGACGAAGGGGAAACGGCCGACGCGGATGTCGCGGCCCTGCTCTTTCGCCTTGGCTTCCGTGAGACCGACCGAAGCCACCTGCGGGTTACAGTAGGTGCAGCCCGGGATCTTCAGCTTGTCCATCGGATGGACATTCGGCAGGCCGGCGATCTTCTCGACGCAGATGACCGCCTCGTGCTCGGCCTTGTGGGCGAGCAGCGGCGGGCCGGCGACGTCGCCGATCGCATAGATGCCCGGCACGTTGGTCTTGCCGTAGCCGTCGATGACGATGAAACCGCGGTCGGTCTTCACGCCGACGGCCTCAAGGCCGATGCCTTCGACATTGGCCTGCACGCCGACGGCGGAAATCATCCGGTCGGCGGTGATCTTCTCGGTCGAGCCGTCCTTCTTCTCGATCGTGGCGGTGATCGAGTTGGCGGCCTTCTCCACCTTGGCGACCTTTGCCTCCAGATAGATCTTCATGCCCTGGCGCTCGAACTGCTTTTTGGCGAGCGCGGAGATTTCCGCATCCTCGACCGGCATGACCTGGCTCATGATCTCCACGACCGTCACGTCGACGCCCATGGTGCGGTAGAAGCTCGCGAATTCGATGCCGATCGCGCCGGAGCCCATGACGAGCAACGATTTCGGCATTTCCTCCGGCTTCATCGCCTCGAAATAGGTCCAGATCAGCTTGCCGTCCGGCTCGATGCCCGGCAGGGCGCGCGGACGGGCGCCGGTCGCGACGATGATGTGCTTGGCGGTATAGGTGCCCTCGCCCAGCGTGTTCTTGGGGATCGGACCGATCGGCTCGACCGGCTTCTTGGCGGTCTTCGAGACGACGATCTCGCCGGGTTTGGTGATCTTCGCCTCGCCCCAGATGATGTCGACCTTGTTCTTCTTGAAAAGAAAGCCGACGCCGTTGTTCATGCGGTGCGCGATGCCGCGCGAGCGGGCGACGATCGCCTTGATGTCCGGCTTGATCGAGCCTTCCAGCGTCAGGCCGTAATCCTTGCCGTGCTGGGCGGTGTGCAGCACGTCGGCGGAACGCAGCAGCGCCTTGGTCGGGATACAGCCCCAGTTGGAGCAGATGCCGGCAAGATGCTCGCGTTCGACGACCGCGACCTTCATTCCAAGCTGGGCGGCGCGGATGGCGGCGATATAACCGCCCGGACCGGAACCGATAACGATGACGTCGTAGGATTGAGCCATTGCTTTCCTGCCTTTTCAACGGGCAACCGGCATCAGGCGGCTGCCTCGGGAATTCCTGAACTAGAGTCCGAGCATCATGCGGACGATGGGCTCGATGCCCCGGCCGATGGCGCGGGTATTTTCCGCATCGAGATGGATGCCGTCGATCGGCGTCGTTTTGGCAACAGAACCCGCATCGAAGAAGCCGCAGCCCATTTCATCGGCGAGATCACGGTAGAGCGAGGCAAGCATGGCCGACTCCTCCATGCTTCCCCTGTATAAAGCGCCGGTCAGCGGATTGGCCGTTTCGCAGAGTCTCGGCGGCGACACGATGAGGATTTCCGGCGGCTCGCATTCCTGCGCCCAGTCATGGAAGCGGACAAGGCTGACGAGCTTCTTGATCCCCTGCCGCGCACCGATCGCCGTGCCGTGGATGATCGGCTTCATGTCGTTGGTGCCGAGCATGATGATCACAAGTTCCAGCGGTCCGTGGGTATGCAGGATCGTCGGCAGCAACCGCGCGCCGTTGCGGTCGCAATCCCCCAGCACGTCGTCATAGGCGGTGGTGCGGCCACCGAGCCCCTCGGCCACGACATTCACAGAAGGGCCAAGGGCGGCCTGCAGCACGCTCGGCCAGCGGTCCTCGAAAGCATGGCGGCCGCCGGTCGCGGCATCCGTGCCCCAGGTCAGAGAATCGCCATAGCAGAGAACGGTCTTCATGCGGCCGCCCTCCAGCTCAGACGAGCATCGCCATCGGGTTTTCGATATAGCGCTTGAAGGCCGAAGCAAGCTCGGCGCCGAGCGCGCCATCGATGACGCGGTGGTCGAAGGCGAACGTCGCCGTCATCACCGTGCCCACCTTGATCTCGCCGTTCTTGACGACCGGCTTCTCGATGCCCGCGCCGATCGACACGATCGAGGCGTGCGGCGGGTTGATGATGGAGGTGAAGTTCGAGACGCCGAACATGCCGAGGTTCGAGACGGCCGTGGTGCCGCCCTGATATTCCTCCGGCTTCAGCTTCTTGTCGCGGGCGCGCCTCGCCAGATCCTTCATCTCGTTGGAGATGACGGACAGTGTCTTTTCCTCGGCCTTGCGGATGATCGGGGTGATCAGACCGTCGGGGATCGCCACCGCAACGCCGACATCCGAATGCTTGTGCTTGACGCGGGCCGTCGAGGTCCAGGAAGCATTCGCCATGGGCACGTCGCGCAGCGCCAACGCCATCGCCTTGATGACGAAGTCGTTGACCGACAGCTTGAAGGCCGGGACCTCGCCTTTTTCCGACTTCGTCACAGGCGCGGACTTGTTGATTTCGGCGCGCAGCTTCATCAGCGCGTCGATCTCGCAATCCATCGAGACGAAATAGGCGGGCACCGTCTGGTGCGATTCTGTGAGACGCGCGGCAATCGTCCGGCGCATGCCGTCATGCGGCAGAAGCTCGTAGGAGCCTTCCTCGAAGAGCTTCAGGACGGCATCGTCCGACGGTCCCCTGGCGAGCGCCGGAGCCGGAGCACCGGCCGGTGCAGTCTGCGGAGCGGCAGCCGGAGCAGCCTTGCCGGTGCCGGAGGCGACGGCCTTCTCGACATCGGCCTTCACGACGCGGCCGTGCGGACCGGAACCTGTGACGGCGGAGATGTCGATGCCGGCTTCCTTCGCGAGACGACGTGCGAGCGGAGACGAGAAGAGACCGTTTCCAACGCCGGTGCCGCTTTGTGCGGACGCCGGAGCTGCAGCGGGTGCCTGTGTCGAAGCAGGCTCGGAAGCCTTGGGCGCCGGCGCGGCTTCCGTCTTCGGAGCGGGAGCAGCCTCGGCCTTGGGAGCCGAAGCGCCGCCGCCGGATGCGGCAGCGGCCGAAACGTCCTCGCCTTCGCCGGCGAGGACGGCGATCAGGGCATTGACCTTCACCGCTTCCGTGCCGGCCGGCACAACGATCTTGGCGACGGTGCCCTCATCGACGGCTTCCACTTCCATGGTCGCCTTGTCGGTCTCGATCTCGGCGATCACATCGCCGGACTTGACCTTGTCGCCTTCCTTGACCAGCCACTTCGAAAGGTTGCCCTCTTCCATGGTCGGCGAAAGGGCAGGCATGGTGATGTTGATCGGCATCGGAACAACCTCCCCTTATTTGTAGCAGACGGTTTTGACGGCCTGGACGACCTCGCCGACATTCGGCAGAGCGAGCTTTTCGAGGTTCGCCGCGTAAGGCATGGGCACGTCCTTGCCGGCGATCGTCAGGATCGGCGCATCGAGATAGTCGAAGGCCTGCTGCATGACGCGGGTGGCGATTTCCGTGCCGACCGAGTTCTGCGGATAGCCTTCCTCGACGGTGACGAGGCGGCCGGTCTTCTTGACCGATTCGATGACGGTCGGCAGGTCCATCGGGCGAAGGGTGCGCAGGTCGATCAGCTCGACGTCGATGCCTTCCTTGGAAAGCTCCTCGACCGCCTTCGTCGCATAGGTCATGCCGATGCCGAAGGAGACGATCGTGGCGTCCTTGCCCTGCTTGTGGATGCGGGCCTTGCCGATCGGAAGCACGAAATCGTCGAGCTTCGGCACTTCGAAGGAGTGGCCGTAGAGGATTTCGTTTTCCAGGAAGATGACCGGATTCGGATCGCGGATCGCAGCCTTGAGCAGCCCCTTGGCGTCCGCTGCCGTATAGGGCACGACGACCTTGAGGCCCGGAATGCTCGAATACCAGGCGGAATAATCCTGGCTGTGCTGGGCGGCAACGCGGGCAGCGGCGCCGTTCGGGCCGCGGAACACCATCGAAGCGCCCATCTGGCCGCCGGACATGTAGAGCGTCTTGGCGGCGGAGTTGATGATCTGGTCGATCGCCTGCATGGCGAAGTTGAAGGTCATGAACTCGACGATCGGCTTCAGGCCCGCCATGGCGGCGCCGACGCCGACGCCGGCAAAGCCGTGCTCGGTGATCGGCGTGTCGACCACGCGGCGGGGACCGAATTCCTGCAGCAGGCCTTGGGTGATCTTGTAGGCGCCCTGGTATTCGGCAACTTCCTCGCCCATGACGAAGACGTCCTCGTCGCGGCGCATTTCCTCGGCCATGGCGTCGCGGAGCGCTTCGCGGACCGTCATCGTCACCATTTCCGTGCCGGCCGGGATATCCGGATCGGAGGCGGCAGGCGCGATCGGCCGGGCCGGAACGGGAGCGGAAGCAGAACCGGTGGCGGTCGGCTTTTCCTCCTGTTCGACCTGCGGAGCGGCCTTCGGCGCCTCGACGGGCTTTGCCTCGCTCACGGCATCGGCGCTCTCGCCTTCGGCGAGCAGTACGGCGATCTTGGTGTTGACCTTGACGTTTTCGGTGCCGGCCGGAACGAGCAGCCTGCCGATGACGCCTTCGTCGACGGCTTCCACTTCCATGGTCGCCTTGTCGGTCTCGATCTCGGCGATCACGTCGCCGGAGGTGACCTTGTCACCTTCTTTTTTCAGCCATTTGCTGAGCGTGCCTTCCTCCATGGTCGGGGAAAGGGCGGGCATAAGGATATCGATAGGCATTAAATTCCCTCCCCTCGATCAAAGCAGAATGTCGGTATAGAGCTCGGATGCATCCGGCTCCGGATCGGCCTGGGCGAAATCGGCCGAGTCGGCGACGATGTCGCGGACGTCCTTGTCGATCGCCTTCAGCTCGTCCTCGCTCGCCCAGCCCTTTTCCAGAAGGCGGGCACGCACCTGCTCGATCGGATCGTGCTCGGAGCGCATCTTTTGCACTTCGTCCTTGGAGCGGTACTTCGCCGGGTCGGACATGGAGTGGCCGCGGTAACGGTAGGTGAGCATTTCGAGGATGATCGGCCCCTTGCCGGAGCGGCACCATTCGGTCGCCTCGTCGGCAGCCGCCTTCACCGCGCGCACGTCCATGCCGTCGACCTGATAGCCCGGAATGCCGAAGGAGGCACCGCGCTGCGAGAAATCCGGCTGCGCCGTCGCGCGGGCGGTGGAGGTGCCCATGGCGTAACGGTTGTTCTCGACCACATAGACGACCGGCAGCTTCCAGAGCTGGGCCATGTTGAAGCTTTCGTAGACCTGGCCCTGGTTGGCTGCGCCGTCACCGAAATAGGCGGTGCTGACGGCATTGTTGCCGCGGTACCTGTTGGCGAAGGCCAAGCCGGTGCCGAGCGACACCTGGGCTCCGACGATGCCGTGGCCGCCGTAGAAATTCTTTTCCTTGGAGAACATGTGCATGGAGCCGCCCTTCCCCTTGGAATAGCCGCCCCGGCGCCCCGTGAGTTCCGCCATGACGCCGCGCGCGCTCATGCCCGTCGCCAGCATGTGACCGTGGTCGCGATAGCCGGTGATGACCTGGTCGCCTTCCTTCAGCGCCATCTGCATACCGATGACGACCGCTTCCTGGCCGATATAGAGGTGACAGAAGCCGCCGATGAAGCCCATGCCGTAGAGCTGGCCGGCCTTTTCCTCGAAGCGACGGATCAGCAGCATGTCGCGGAGCGCTTTCAGCTCCTCTTCCTTGCTGAACTCGGCGAAGGTGCCGCCGTTGAAATCCTTCTTGGCCGGCTTGGACGCCGTCCTGGTAGCAGACTTTGCCGCGGATTTGCGGCCGGATACAGACGCGGTTTTGGTCGGCGCCATTCATCCCTCCCTGTGTGCTGCGTTAAGAGCGGTGGGACGTCCCGGCATTATCCCGCCGGAAAGCCGCTCTGGTTTCGGGGCCGTACCATAGGGAAGAAACCATGCCCCAGCAATGCCATAAATGCATGGCTCACATTCCGCGCAAGACGCTGAAAAGACTTGCGAAATATTAAGTTAACCGAATTCCGGTTAATTCAGAAATAGTTGTTGAAGATGACGATCTCGTCCGGGCGCGACACGTTGAGCTGGTAGCGGGCGATCTCGTCGAGCATATCCTTCTCCAGCGAACCGTCGCTCATCAGCTGCACCTGCCGCTCCAGTGCCTCGCGCCTGGCGGTCAACTTGGCGAGTTCCCCCGCCCGCGCCTGCCGCTGGCGCTCGAATTCCTCCGTGGCGATCAGGCCGAGATCACCATGCACGGAATGATAGCCGAAGTATGAAAGGAAGGCGACGGTGATGGCGGGAAGGACGAAACGGCCGAATTTTCTTTTCTTATGATGCTTGGTCCACATGCCAACTCGACGCCTAGCCACGCTTTTTACGGAGGGATCGCACAATCGATCCGGAAGAATTTCAAGTTCGCAGAACTTGATTAAGCAATCGCTAACTAGAATCGAGTCCATGCGGACGAGAGAGATCGGGAGAGATTTCCTATGCCCCTCACCCTAACCCTCTCCCCGCGAGCGGTGAGAGGGAACGTGCCTCACGAAGCGGACTGAATTGGAGAAGCCGAAGCGGCATACGTCCTTCTCCCCGCAGGCGGGGAGAAGGTGGCGGCGGCCGGATGAGGGGCTGCCGAGCGGTGCGACTACGTCAAGCCTTCAGGATCGAGCGGCCGGCGTAAGCCGCCTGCGGACCCAGCATTTCCTCGATGCGGATGAGCTGGTTGTACTTGGCAAGCCGGTCGGAGCGCGACAGCGAACCGGTCTTGATCTGACCGCAATTGGTGGCGACGGAAAGATCGGCGATGGTCGAATCCTCCGTCTCGCCCGACCGGTGTGACATGACGGCCGTGTAACGCGCCTTGTGGGCGGTCTCGACGGCGTCGAGCGTTTCCGACAGCGAGCCGATCTGGTTGACCTTCACGAGGATGGAGTTCGCGACACCCATCCGGATGCCGTCGCGCAGGCGGGCGGAATTGGTGACGAAGAGATCGTCGCCAACGAGCTGGCACTTTTCGCCGATCTTGTCCGTCAATGCCTTCCAGCCGTCCCAGTCGTCCTCGGCCATGCCGTCCTCGATCGAGATGATCGGGTATTTGCCGACGAGTTCGGCGAGATAGTCGGCCATGGCGCCGCTTTCGAGCGTGCGGCCCTCGCCTTCCATCACATACTTGCCGTTCTTGAAGAATTCCGTCGAGGCGCAGTCGAGCGCCAGGAAGACATCCTCACCCGGCTTGTAGCCGGCCTTTTCGACCGATTTCATAATGAAGTCGAGAGCCTCCGGCGCGCTCTTGAGGCCCGGGGCGAAACCGCCTTCGTCGCCGACATTGGTGTTGTGGCCCTGGGCGGCGAGCTCCTTCTTGAGCACGTGGAAGATTTCCGAGCCCATGCGGACCGCGTCGCGTAGCGTGTCGGCGCCGACCGGCATGACCATGAATTCCTGGAAATCGATCGGGTTGTCGGCATGGGCGCCGCCGTTGATGATGTTCATCATCGGAACCGGCAGGACATGGGCGTTCGGACCGCCGACATAACGGTAGAGCGGCAGGCCGGCGGATTCGGCGGCGGCCTTGGCGACGGCGAGGGAGACGCCGAGGATGGCGTTTGCGCCGAGGCGCGACTTGTTCGGCGTGCCGTCGAGCGCGATCATCGTCCTGTCGATCTGGATCTGGTTTTCGGCATCGAAGCCGCCGATCGCATCGAAGATCTCGGTGTTGACCGCCTCGACCGCCTTTTCCACGCCCTTGCCGTGGTAGCGCTTGCCGCCGTCGCGCAGCTCGACCGCCTCATGCGCGCCGGTCGACGCGCCCGAGGGAACGGCCGCACGGCCAAAAGAGCCGTCTTCGAGATAGACATCCACTTCGACGGTGGGGTTGCCGCGGCTGTCGAGGATCTCGCGGGCGATGATATCGGTAATGGCGGTCAAAAGACTCTCCCTGGCTTGGACGTCGGATTTCTATGGTTCGAGGTCACTGAAAATGTCTCATAGTCAATGACACGAAAATTACAATGCGGCCGCTTTTCGCGCTTTTTCAGGCGGGCGGTTCAGGCAGCCTTGGCGACGGCATCGAAGGCCAGCAGCTTTTCGAGCAGCCGCGGCATGTCTTTCAGATGCACCATGTTCGGGCCGTCGGAGGGCGCATTGTCCGGGTCTTGATGCGTCTCGATGAAGACGCCCGCGACACCGACGGCGACGGCCGCCCGCGCCAGGGTCTCGACGAATTCCCGCTGCCCGCCGGACGAACCGCCCTGCCCGCCCGGCTGCTGCACCGAATGGGTGGCGTCAAAGATGACAGGCGCGCCCAGCGCCGCCATGATCGGCAGCGAGCGCATGTCGGAGACCAGCGTATTGTAGCCGAAGGAGGCGCCGCGCTCGCACAGGAGCACGTTCGGATTGCCGCTCTGGGTGAATTTGGCCAGCACGTTCTTCATGTCCCACGGCGCCAGGAACTGCCCCTTCTTGACGTTGATGACGCGGCCGGTCCTGGCTGCGGCGACCAGCAGATCCGTCTGGCGGGAGAGGAAGGCCGGAATCTGCAGGATGTCGACGGTCTTCGCGACGACCGCGCATTGTTCTTCCGTATGGATGTCGGTCAGCACCGGAAAGCCGAATTCCTTCTTCAGATCGGCGAAAATCTCCATGGCGCTTTCGAGCCCGATGCCGCGCTTGCCGGAAATCGAGGTGCGGTTCGCCTTGTCGAAGGAGGACTTGTAGACGAGACCGATGCCGAGCTTGCCGCAGAGCTCCCTCAGGGCACCGGCCATCATGAAGGCATGGTCGCGGCTTTCCATCTGGCAGGGGCCGGCGATCAGCGAAAGGCGCGCATCCTGCGCAAACAGCACCTTGCCCTCCCCTTCGCCGACCAAGACACGCGGATTGGCGGACACTTCCATGAGACTATTCCTCGAAACCGAACATGACGCCCTGGCCGGGCGCCGCCTGCACCAGGACACGGCCTTCCCGGCGGACGAATGCGACGTCATTAGCAGCAAGGGTGATCTCTGTCACGGCAAGATCGGCCGTCTTGAAGAGGATCGCCCGGCCCCGGAGCCCCCCGGCATCCGGCACCGGCGCGAGCGCGAATTCCGCCTCAAGGTCCCGGTCTTGCGCAATGCGGATGCGGGCATTGGCGGCGGCAAGCCTGATGACGGACGGTTCGATCTCCGCTTCCGTCATCAGCACCTGCTCCATCAGCGGCGTGAATTCGGAAGGCACCGGGGCTGAAAGAACGATCTCGCTCAAACCGGTGACCGCGTTGGCGTGGCGTTCCAGCTCGCCGCGATCGGCCGGCAGCGGGTTGATGCGCTGGGCGGAGAAGAGGAAGAAATCCGGCGTGCGATCGTCGCCCGCAAAGGCCAGCCGGAAGCTTGCCTCGGTTTGCGAACCGTCCGGCATCCTCACGCCGCGGGAGAATTCCAGCATATCGCCTGCCGAAACGCCCCTGAGCTTGAAGCGCTGGTGATCGGCGGCGGCATCGACGGTGGCAACCGCGAGCGCGGAAAAGCCCTGCCTCACCCTTGCCTTGCGGAAAGCAAGATCGCGCGCGGTGAAGACATTACCGCGCTTGGCCGCCGCAGACGCGTGACGGCGGTTGGCGATCGCCAGCGGCTCGAGATAGGCGCCGTCCGAGAGGAACACGCAGGCATTGGCCGTGCCGAACGGATGAAACGCATCGGCTGCCACAGTAAAACCAAGCTCGGAAAACCGCGAGCGCGCAAGCGCCAGCTGCGCCACCGGCAGGACGAGATGGTCGATCGATCTTGCATTCACGCGATGGCCCCCAGAATGCGGTACAGCAAAAACTACATTGGCAGCGGACCGGCTCCGCGCAAGTGGCGAGAAAAGAGATATGTGGCGTTCTTCCATGAAGAAAAAATCACCATACTTCACCAAAATTTAGGGACTTGCGGAACACATATGGAACATATAGTGTCCGTTCTGGATTTGTTTCCGACTCTCAGGGTGCCAACACATGCTCACGCGCAAACAGCAGGAATTGCTTCTGTTCATTCACGAACGCATGAAGGAATCCGGCGTGCCGCCTTCCTTCGACGAGATGAAGGATGCGCTCGACCTCGCATCGAAGTCCGGCATCCACCGGCTGATCACGGCACTCGAGGAACGCGGCTTCATCCGCCGCCTGCCGAACCGGGCGCGGGCGCTGGAAGTCATCAAGCTGCCGGAAGCCTATCAGCCGAGCCTGCAGCCACGCCGCGGCTTTTCGCCGAGCGTCATCGAAGGCAGTCTCGGCAAGACGCAGCCTGTCGCCGCCGTCCCTGCAAAGCCGGCTGCGAACGACGACGTCTCCAGCGCCACCACGGTTCCCGTCATGGGCCGCATCGCGGCGGGCGTGCCGCTCTCGGCCATCCAGAACAACACGCATGACATCGCCGTGCCGGCCGAGATGCTCGGTTCCGGCGAACACTACGCGCTGGAGGTCAAGGGCGACTCGATGATCGAGGCCGGCATTCTCGACGGCGACACGGTGATCATCCGCAACAGCAATACGGCCAATCCCGGCGATATCGTCGTGGCGCTGGTGGACGACGAGGAAGCGACGCTGAAGCGCTTCCGCCGCCGCGGCGCCTCGATCGCGCTCGAAGCCGCGAACCCGGCTTACGAGACCCGCATCTTCGGCCCCGACCGGGTGAAGATCCAGGGCAAGCTCGTCGGCCTCATCCGCCGCTATCACTGATCAGCGGCCGGAGCGCTTCCGGCAGCGCCGAGTTGAATGTCTGGCTCCGCCAGTCGTAATGGCGGTGTCGGGTCCAGGGACGGTCCCGGCCGGCCATGGCGGCATGGATCCGCCAATGGCGGATCTCCCTGGCGCCGTTGAGAAATACTTCGAGGGCGCCGGTCCTGCGCAGCGTATCGCCGTTGATCATCAGCGCGCCGGAACGGCAGCGGTCGAAGCGGGCGCGTGGCGCGATGACGAGATCGGCCGCATCGCAGGCCGCGCCGGCATAGCGACCGTCCTCTACGGACGCGACGATGACGCCTGCGGCGGTCCTTGTGGCGCACCAGATGCGGGGCGTGCAGATGAAATGGCCGGCAGGCGCCTCCCTGATGCGGGCTCGGGCGGTTTCGATTTCCTCTGCGGTCAGGTCACGCCGTTCGGCCGCCCCGGCATCCGGGGATTTCGTCCCGGAAGATTCGGCATCGGGCGACCTGTCCCTCGGCGGTGACATTTCCGGCTTTACGGGATCGCCAATGAGAAGCGCGCGCTTCCATTGGCCGTAGATGAAATCCGGCGGGCGGCTGCGGTTCGCCGCAACATTTTCTCCGTTCACCAGCGCAACCATCGTGCCGTCCTCGGAAACCAGCAGATCCGGGAGGGGTTTCGAGCGCTCCTGCCAGGAGAGCAGCAGGGCCGCGGCGAGGAACGGAATACCGACGAGCCGGAGCCTGGTTCTGAGCAGCGTCAACAGAAGAAAACCCGCGGTCGCCACCGCGAGGAACCCGGGATGCTGGCGGCCGATGCCGACGTCGCCGCCCCAGGCCGCCACGTGCTTGGCGATCGCGATCACCGCCTCCAGACCGAGCCCCATGAGCTTCAGGAAAGGCGCGTCCAGCCCGAAGGGCATCAGCAGCATGCCGATCAGCCCCATCGGCATGACCACGAAGGAGATGACCGGCATGGCGGCGAGATTGGCGGCCAGCCCGTAGGTCGCGATGCGATGAAAGTGCTCGACGGAAAAGATCGCCGTAGAGATGCCGCCGATCAGCGATGTCACGAAGATGCCGGCGGCGAAATTCCAGGAGGCCAGAACCGGCGTCACCGCAGGGTGACGGAACGGCAGCGGCTCCGGATCGCGCTTTTCCGCCCGATGTTTCCAGAGCGCGTAGCCGGCAACCAGGGCTGCGGTCGCGGCAAAGGACATCTGGAAGCTCGGGCCCAATATTTCCGAGGGCGAGATGGCGATGATGACGAGGGCGGAGAGCGCCACGTTGCGCAGGCTGATCGACGGCCGGTCGAAGAAGACCGCGACGAGCATCACCGCCATCATGATATAGGCCCGTTCCGCCGAGACCCCGAAGCCGGAAATCAGGTAATAGGCGGTCGCCATGAGAAGCGCGCCGAAAGCGGCGATCTTCTTGACTGGATAGGCCTGCGCGAAACCGGTGAAGAATGAAAGCGCGGTGCGGACGCCGACGAAAAAGATGCCGGCGGCGAGCGCCATGTTGAGCCCCGAGATCGCGACGATATGGGCAAGCCCCGAAAGGCGCAGCGCCTCGGTCGTTTCCTCGGAGATCGCCCGCCGCTCGTCCGTCACGATCGCGGCGGCGAAGGCGCCGGCGTCACCCGGCACCGCCTCGCGGATACGGGTCGCGATCGCGCTGCGCAGATCGAAAAGCCGGCTTTCGACTTCCGCAAACCAGGCGCGCGGGGGCGCCGGGCCCGCCTCTCTTTTCGGCGCGCCGTAGAAGAACCCGACGGCACCTATACCGTCGAAATAGGAGGAGAAGGCGAAATCGTTGAGCCCGGGCAGCGCCGGGCCCGACGGCGGCGAGATGCGTACCCGGCCGCCGATCGTCTCGCCGGTTTCGGCCGGCTCGTGGCGAGCCCTCGCAAGCAGCGACACCCGTTCCGGCGGACGCTTGACCTCGGGATCGGCCGTCCGTTCGACACGGACCACGTAGCGCCAGCGCCCATCCGCATCGACCTCGCGTCTTTCGACCACGCCAGCCAGCGCGGTCGTCACCGGCGAATCGAGAACGACCGTGTCCCGCCGCCAGGCTTCAAGCTCCGCCAGCATCATGCCGCCGAGAAAAAGGGCCATGCCGAGCGGAAGGAAACGCATGCCGCCGGCACGGTGCCGAGTGACGACCGCAAGCGCGGCAAAGATGCAGAAAGCCAGAAAGAACGGCCAGAAAGCCGGGTCTCGCGGCAAGGCGAACCAGCACGCGGCGCCGGCGCCGACAAGAACAGGAACGAAGAGGAAGGCATGTCCGTGCGCGGCCTCCTCCGCGAGCATCGCCGGACTGTTGCGCCAGAAGCGACGCAAGGGGCCGAGCCCGCGCCGCAGGGAACTTCCCTGCGCGCGGACTGCCGGCAGCCTCTCGTAGACCGGAACGGGCGCGGGATCATGAAAAGCGTCCGAGTCGGATGCGCCTCCGCTTGGCAGCCAACCGGGCGGCCGGGAGGTCGGCCTCCGCACCTTTGTCAGTTTCGGAAACGCAGTGTCTTCCGACATGAAACGCCCAGCCCGCCCCGTCGCCAAACATGCGACAAATGCAACCTGCGCGCTTCCCGGCACGCCGTCAACCGCCCAGGAAATCTCGGCAATCCGGACGGGTCGAACCACCCTGCAACAGGAAGTTGGATATCCAAGCAAAAGCCGCGGCCCGAGAGATTTTCGCGCTGCACAAAATGCCGCCAGGACAGCTTGGCATCAGCTTTAGGATCATATAGCAAGGCATGGGACGCTTAATTCTTGTGGCGCTTTTTGGGCGCCACGCCGCCAAAAGGTTGGAGGATCAGCATGACGGATAAAAGCGCAAATGTGGTACTGGGCGACAAGAAAGTCGACCTGCAGGTAAGGTCGGGTTCCATCGGTCCGGACGTGATCGATATCGGCTCTCTCTACAAGCAGACCGGTGCCTTCACCTACGACCCGGGCTTCACCTCGACGGCCTCTTGCGAATCCAAGATCACCTATATCGACGGCGACGAAGGCATCCTGCTGCATCGCGGCTACCCGATCGAACAGCTTGCCGAGCACGGCGACTTCCTGGAAACCTGCTATCTGCTCCTCTACGGAGAACTGCCGACCGCGGCACAGAAGAAGGATTTCGACTACCGCGTCACGCACCATACCATGGTGCACGAGCAGATGAGCCGCTTCTTCACCGGCTTCCGCCGCGACGCCCATCCGATGGCCGTCATGGTCGGAACGGTCGGTGCATTGTCGGCCTTCTACCACGACTCGACCGACATCACCGACCCGCATCAGCGCATGGTCGCTTCGCTGCGCATGATCGCCAAGATGCCGACGATCGCGGCGATGGCCTACAAGTATCACATCGGCCAGCCGTTCGTTTATCCGCAGAACAATCTGGACTACGCTTCCAACTTCCTGCGCATGTGCTTTGCCGTTCCGTGCGAAGAATACGTGGTCAATCCGGTTCTTGCGCGTGCCATGGACCGCATCTTCATCCTGCATGCCGACCACGAGCAGAACGCCTCGACCTCGACCGTCCGCCTCGCCGGCTCTTCGGGCGCCAACCCGTTCGCCTGCATCGCGGCCGGCATTGCCTGCCTCTGGGGTCCGGCGCATGGCGGCGCCAACGAAGCGGCCCTCAACATGCTGACCGAAATCGGCACGGTCGACCGCATTCCGGAATATATCGCCCGCGCCAAGGACAAGAACGACCCGTTCCGCCTCATGGGCTTCGGCCACCGCGTCTACAAGAACTACGACCCGCGCGCCAAGATCATGCAGAAGACCACGCACGAGGTTCTCGGCGAGCTCGGCCACAAGGACGATCCGCTGCTGCAGGTCGCCATGGAGTTGGAGCGCATCGCGCTCACCGACGAATATTTCATCGAGAAGAAGCTCTACCCGAATATCGACTTCTATTCGGGCATCACGCTGAAGGCGATGGGCTTCCCCACCACCATGTTCACCGTGCTCTTCGCGCTCGCCCGCACCGTCGGCTGGATCGCCCAGTGGGCCGAAATGATCGAGGACCCGGAGCAGCGCATCGGCCGTCCGCGCCAGCTCTATACCGGCGAGCCAAAGCGCGACTACCTGCCGATCTCCAAGCGCTGATCGAAGCGGGACGCAAAACAAAAAACCCGGTCATCGCTGACCGGGTTTTTTCCTGTCCAGAAGTTCGAGGACGACACCGGCGGCGGCTTCGCCCGGCGGCACCGGCACCTGCAGCCGTCGCCAGGTGAGATCGAACCCTTCCGTCATGGCGCGCCGCTGCGCCGTATCCGACGAAAGGCGCTCGACCCAGCGGCACAGGCTGCCTGCCCGCACCACCTCGTTGAAATATTCAGGCACGACGGGATAGTCGGCAATCAGGTTCGGAAGCGCGCCGGACCAGATCCTGATCCGCTTCGACATCAGCGTGATCAGCCAATCCGCCTGATAGGCCGAGACGACCGGCACGTTTGACAAAGCCAATTCGAGGATGACGGTTCCGGATGCCGCGATCGCCGCATCGGCTTCCGCGAAAGCTGCCCATTTGCTCTCGGCGCCGACCGAGATCTCCGGCCGGACCGGCAGGCTTGCCGCCATCTCGCGCACCAGCTTTTCCTGGCGCGGCACGGTCGGCAGCAGGAAACGGGCCGGGCCGTTACGCGCGACGAACTCACGCGCCGCCTCGCCGAAGATCGGCAGAAGCGCCCTGATCTCGGCCGATCGCGAGCCCGGCAAAAGCAGGATGGTCTTCTCTTCGCCTTCCGTCTTCACTGGCCGTTCGGCGCGGATGCCGCGAACCTTGAGGAGCGCCGGATCGTCGGTCAGCCGGTGGCCGACGAACGTGGTCTCAGGTCCGCCCAGCCGCTTCATCGCCTCCGGCTCGAAGGGCAATACGGCAAGCACATGATCGACATAGGCGAGCATCGCCGCGGCGCGGTATTCCTTCCAGGCCCAAACGCTCGGGCAGACGTAATCGACGATCGGCAGGTCGGGCAGAGCCGCCCGCACCTTTTTCGCGACGCGATGGGTGAAATCCGGACTGTCGATGATGACGAGCACGTCCGGCCGGGCGGCAACGATCGCAGCCGCCGTCTGGTTGATCCGCCGGATCAGGTTCGGCAGACGGGCAAGCACCTGCGTCAATCCCATGATCGACAGTTCGGAAAAGTCGAAGAGGGATGCCAAACCCTGCGCCTCCAGGGCTTCGCCGCCGACGCCGGTCAATTCGACGGGTCCGTCATGGGCAGCCTTCAGCGCCGCGATCAGATCGCCGCCCAAAAGATCGCCCGAGACTTCACCGGCGATGACGCCGACCTTCAAGACCCTGCTCACGACAACCCTCCGTTCGACCGGCCTCCATCCGGCAAGCCGGGATCGATGCCGCAGACGAAGATGCCGGCGGCATCGGCAGCGGCAATCATCTTCTTCTCTTCCAGCACCAGAGCGCGCCCGGCCTCGATCGCGATGCCGGCGAGCCCCGCCTTTACGGCATTCTCGACCGTCGACGGACCAACGGCCGGGAGATCGGCGCGCATATCCTGCTGCGGTTTGCAGAGCTTGACCAGCACGCCCTTGCGGCGCGCCGAGATGCGTCCCTCCGAACGTAGTGCGGCGACGCGTTCCAGCATGCGGTCGGTACCCTCCACGCCTTCCAGAGCCACGATCCGGCCGCCGACGCTCACCGCTCCCTGGCCGATATCGAGCTCGCCCAGCCGCCTTGCGGCCTCGGATGCCTTTTCGATATCGCGGCGGTCGTCGTCCGAGGGGGAATGCGCGCCGAGCGGCCCCGTCCTCGCCAACAATCCGGGCGCGATTTCATGCGCACCGATCACGCGGCAGCCCTGGGCCTCGATGAGACCGATCGCCGCCTGCAGCAGCGCGTCGTCGCCGCCGGAGACGAGCGTGCGAATAAGCAAAGGCAGCTTGCGCAGCGCCTTCCAGTTCGGACGGATGTCGCGCCAGTCGGGCCTTCGGGTAACGCCGCCGGATAGCACCACCCGATCGATGCGCTTCTCCCGGAAAAGCCGGTCAAACCCGGCTATGTCGGCGATGCCGGCTGCGGCGGTCTCGAAACCTTCGAAACGCTGATCGGATTCGTTGCGCAGCGGGATGATGAAAGGATCCTCGCCGGCCGCGCGCGCCGCCTCCGCCAGATGGACCGGCAGAAATCCGCTCCCGGCGATGATTGCCAGCCGGCCCTCCGGCTCAAGGCTTGAGAGGCCGCCGGGCATGACGGATCAACCCTTGCCGCGGAACGGAGAAGAGAGCGCCCGATCGCTGTCGGCGGCGATGAAATCGAGGATTTCCATCACTTCCTTGCAGTCGGCGTAATCGTCGCGGATGGCCGCCGCATTGGCGCGGATATTCCCCTCGCCCTCGAAAATCTGCCTGAAGGCACGACGCACGGTGTGGATCGTCGAGCGCTCGATGCCGGCGCGGGTCATACCGACCACGTTGAGCCCGCCCAGAATGCCCGGATTGCCGTTCAGCATGCCGTAGGGAATGACGTCGTAATTGACGGCCGAAAGCCCGCCGATGAAGGCCTGGCGGCCGATGCGGGTGAACTGGTGCACCGCACAGCCGCCGCCCAAAATCGCCCGGTCCGCGACATGCACATGGCCGGCCAGCATGACATTGTTCGACATGATGATGCCGTCGCCGAGCTGGCAATCGTGCGCCACATGGGAATTCGCCAGGAACAGGCAATCGTTGCCGACGACCGTCCTGCCGCCGCCGCCCACGGTCCCGCTATTCATCGTGACGCCTTCGCGGATGGTGCAGTTGTCGCCGACAACGAGCGAGGAATTCTCGCCGGCCTCGTGCAGGCTCTGCGAGACGCCGCCGACCACCGCCATCGGAAAAATCCTGGAATTGCGGCCTATCTGCGTATTTCCCATCACGACGGCATGCGAGATCAGCTCGACGCCATCCTTCAGCACGACACGCGGCCCCACATGCGAAAACGGGCCGACGACGACGTTCTCGCCGATAACGGCTCCGTCCTCGACCACCGCAAGCGGGTGGATGCGTGCGCTGGCTGCGATCCTATTCATTCACTACCCTTGCGCATCATCGCGCCGATATCCGCTTCCGCAACCAGTGCGCCGTCCACCTTGGCGTCGCAATGGAACTTCCAGATATTGCCGCGCTGCTTCTGCTTGGTGACATGATATTCGACCCTATCGCCGGGAACGACCGGCTTGCGGAACCGGGCGTTGTCGATGGTCATGAAATAGACCAGGTACCCGCCCTCGCCTTCCTTCCGCGCGCAAATGGCGCCCGCAGTCTGGGCCATGCCTTCGATCAGAAGCACTCCCGGCATGATCGGCCGGTCCGGGAAATGGCCGGTGAAATGCGGTTCGCTGGCAGTCACGTTCTTGATACCAATCGCGGAATTGTCGCCGTCGATCTCGATGATCTTGTCAACGAGCAGGAACGGATAGCGGTGCGGCAACAGCTTCATGATTTCCTGAATGTCGGCCGCGCCGAGTTCCGGCTTGGTCTCATCCGTCATTTTTCTTCTCTCCTTTGCGTTTCACCCGCTCATCCGACTGCGCCATCTTCTCCGCCATCTCGCGCAGGAAATCCTTCATCGGCCGAGCGGGAATGCCGCCATAGATGACACCGGGAGGAACGCTTGCAACGACACCGCTGAAGGCGGCAAGTTGCGCGCCGTCACCGATGGTGATGTGGCCGTTGATCGCCGCGGCGCCGCCGATCAGCACGCCATCACCGATCTTGGTGGAACCCGCTATACCAACACCGGCCGCTATGCCGCAATGACGGCCGATGCGAACATTGTGGGCCACCTGCACCTGATTGTCGATCTTCGTCCCCTCGCCGATCACCGTGTCGTCCATCGCACCGCGATCCACCGTCGTATTGGCGCCGATCTCCACGTTGTCCTGGATGATGACGCGGCCGACCTGCACGATCTTCAGCATGCCTTTCGGGCCCGGCGCATAACCGAACCCATCCTGGCCGATGCGGACGCCGTTGTGAATGATGACGCCGTTGCCGATAAGCGCGGCCAGAATGCTCGCGCCTGCGGCGACGGTGCAATCACGGCCGATCCTGACATCCGCGCCGATGACGGCGCCCGCGCCGATGCGCGTGCCGATGCCGATCTCCGCCCGCGCGCCGATCACGGCCATGGGCTCGACCTCCACGCCCGGTTCGAGCCTCGCGGTAGGATCAACGAAAGCCGCCGGCGAAATGCCCGCCGGTAGGGACGTGACCGGTGCCGGCCGCAATGCGGACGGGTGCAGGATTGCGCCTGCCTGCGCAAAGGCGGTGTGCGGGGTCTTCGTCAGGAGGACCGGTATATGCTCCGGAACGATCGGCCGGATCGCCGCATCGCAGAGAATGGCGGACGCCTTGCAGCTTTCGAGCTCCTGCCGGTTCTTGCGGGAGAGGATGTAGCAAATCTGCCCTTCGCCGGCACGCGCAACCGGCGCCACGGACCGGATCAACCGGTCGCCGGCGTCTGCATCAAGCAGTTCTGCCCCAAGACGGGCGGCCAGCTCGCGCAGGCTCACGCCATCGTGGGGCGGAAAGAACTCATTGGGGTCCATAAAGCCCGAACTCCAGAACAGATTTCCGCCCGCCGTCACGGGCGGAAACGATCAGAACTGGTTCGCCATGCTGAACCGGAATTCCTGGGTCTCGTCAAAGTCTTCCTTGACGACCGGCTGGGCGTAGTCGAAGCGGATGTTGCCGAACGGCGATGCCCACATGATGCCGGCGCCAACCGAAGCGCGCCACGACATGCCCGTGCCCTCCACTCCGGTGGTGCCTGGGTTGACATCGTTCCCGTAAAGCGTACCGGCATCGGCGAAGAAGGCAGCGCGCAGACCGAAGTCTTCCGGGAAAGCAGGCATCGGCATGGATACTTCGGCGGAGGCCGTGAAGTAGGTGGTGCCGCCCAGGGAATCTCCATGTTCGACCGTCCGCGGACCGATACCGTCGTTCTCGAAACCGCGGATCTGGCGGCCGCCGACGGTGAACTGGTCGAAGACGTTCAGATCACCTCCGGTGGAGAAGACATGACCGGCACCCACGGCGATGGAGCCGATCAGGTCGGCTTCGGTCGAAAGCGTCTGGAAATAACGTGCACGAGCCGAAATCTTGTAGAATTCGGAGTCTCCGCCGAGACCGGCATATTCATGCGTGAACGTCGCATAGATGCCTTCACGCGGCAACGTCTGGCTGTCGAGCGTGTTGTAAGTGAGGGTCTGCGAGATCGAAGACTGTATCCAGGGCGATCCCTCGATAAGATCGATATACGGGTCGGATACACGGTTATCCGCTGTGGTCGCCGGATCGCCGTCGTTGCCGTAAGCACCCTCGTTCTCGTATTTGATTTCCTTATAGGTATAGCGGAACGTCGTCGCCAGATCTTCGGTGATCGGCGCCGTCACGCGCAAGGTGACGCCCTGTTCCTCATAGTCGTAATAGTCGTTCGAAGAGGTCGTGCTCTTGAAGAGGTCGAAGCCGGCCGCCAGTCGGTAACCGAGGAAATAGGGCTCGGTGAACGAAATGTTGTAGCTGCGGGCATCGTCGAGACCGCCGCCGACCGCGACGCGAATGAACTGGCCGCGGCCGAGGAAGTTCTTCTCTTCGATCGACGCTTCCAGAATGAAGCCGTCGCCGCCGGCGGAGTAACCGGCACCGATACCGAACGAGCCGGTCGGCTGATCCTCCACATCCACCACCACGACGACGCGATCCGGCGCGCTGCCCTGGGCGGTCGAGATGTTGACCGTGGTGAAGTAGCCGAGGGCCTCCAGGCGGCGCTTGGCACGCGAAATCATTTCCTGATTGAAGGCATCGCCTTCGCTGAAATCGAATTCGCGACGAACGACGTAATCTCGCGTGCGGGTATTGCCGCGGATCTCGATGCGCTCGACATAGGCGCGCTCGCCCTGATCGACGAGATAGGAAACGCCGATCGTATGGTTTTCCATGTTGCGGTCGCCGCGCGGCGTGACGCGGGCGAACGGATAACCGGCGGCAGCGACGCGCTTGGAGATCCCCTCCATCGTCTTCTGGATCTCGCGGGCGTCATAGGTATTGCCCGCACGGGTCTGGACGAGCCCCTGGAGGTCCTCGCCGCTGACACCTTCCACTGTAGATTCGACGCCAATGTTACCATACTGGTAGCGCTGGCCTTCCTCGACCGTGAAGGTGATGTTGTACCTGTTGTTCGCCTCGTCGAGGACGGCTTCCGAGGAGATCACACGGAAATCCGGATAGCCGTGATTGTAATAGAACTGGCGCAGCGCATCCTCGTCGGCGCGCAGCTTGTCCTCGCTATAGACGTCCTTGCGGGTCAGGAAGGACAGCGGGCCGGATTCCTTGGTGATGATCACGGATTTCAGGCGGCCGTCGCCATAGGCCTGGTTGCCGACGAAATTGATGTCGGCGATCTTGGTGCGATCGCCTTCGTTGATGACGAAGGCGAGGTTGACGCGTCCCTGGCCGACCGGCGCTGTCTGCGTGGTGATCTCCACGTCGCTGCGGCCGATCGCACGATAGGCTTCGCGCAGGCGCTCGATATCCGCGTTGATCATGGTCTGGCTGTAGGGGCCGAGCGGCTGCGTCTGCACCGCGGCCTGCAGCTTCTCATCGGTGATCTTGCGATTGCCGTTGAAAACCACCTGGTTGACCAGCTCGTTCTCGCTGACCGTCACGACCAGCGTGCTGCCGGAAACACTGATGCGGACATCGGAAAAATAGCCGGTCGAATAGAGCCGGCGCACGGATTCGTCGATATCGTTGTTCGAGAAGCTGACACCCGGGCGGATGGTCAGATTGGAACGAACGGCTTCTTCGCCGGCCCTCTGAGCGCCGCGAACCTGTACATTCCGGATCACAGCCGCTTCGGCAGAAGGTGCAGAAGCAAGTACCAGTACACCTGCGCCCGATGCGACAACACTAGCAGACAGCGCAAACGCCGACACTGCGTTCAAAAACTTTGAACCAGCCTTCATTTTCAATTCTTACCTTTTCCCGTTGTCCCTCGGCGGGTGGAGCCCGACTCCGGCCACGTGTGTCGTTTTACCTTCTTTTGCCCTACAAGCAAGCTATCGCGTTAATTTCTGTTTACTTCCTTCTCAGGCGTGACCCAATGGCCACGCAACTGTTACGAATATGGTGAATAAACAGTTTCTTTCATAATTTGAAGGACATCAACCGATCAGGTTGCTGATGTCGTTGAAGGTCGCGAAGACCATCAGGCTCAAAACCATTGCAAGACCGATGCGGAAGGCGATCTCCTGCGCACCTGCTCCGAGCGGCCTCCCACGCACCGCCTCGATCGCGTAGAAGACGAGATGCCCGCCGTCCAGAACCGGTACCGGCATCAGGTTCAGAAGCCCGATCGAGACCGACAGAACGGCTGCAAGCTGCACCACCGCTGCGAAACCTAGCGTCGCCATCTGACCCGAAGCTTGCGCCACGCGCACCGGCCCGCCGAGCTGGTCGGCCTTCATGCGGCCCGTGACCAGGTTGCCGATATAGCGGAACGTGCCGGTGATGATGTGGCCCGTTTCCCTGACGCCTTCGCCCACCGCCTGCAGCGGCGTGAAGGTCTCGACGCGGAAATTGCCTCTCTGCTCGTTGGTGACGATGCCGATCAGGCCAAGCTCGACCTTGTTGCCGAACTGGTCGGTGATCTCGCTCCGCTTCGGGACCATCGGCAGATCGATATTCCGGCCGTCGCGCTCGACCGTCACGACGATCGGCGTCTCCGGCCTGATGCTGACATAGCGCCGCACGTCGTCGAAGGTCGCGATGCGCGAACCATCAAGCGCCACGAGCCGGTCGCCGGGCTGCACGCCGGCGGCCAGCGCGGCGCTATCCGGCTGCACTTCGGCGACGACCGGATCGGCGACGACCTTGCCGTAGACGCTGAACAGGACCGCGAAGATGGCGATCGCGAGAATGAAGTTGGCAATCGGCCCAGCCGCCACGGTCGCGGCCCGCTTCCACAATTTGGCGCCGGCAAGCGTCTGCGCCTTTTCTTCCTCGCTCATGCCTTGAAGCCCGCTCGCATCCGGCAGGCTCGCGGCGTCCTCGTCGCCGAAGAACTTCACGTAGCCGCCGAGCGGGATTGCGGAAAGCTTCCAGCGCGTGCCGTGGCTATCGGTATAGCCGGCGAGTTCCGGACCGAAGCCCACCGAGAAAGCGGTGACCCGGATGCCGCACCAGCGTCCGATGAGATAATGCCCCATCTCATGCACGAAAACGAGCAGCGAGAGCACGAGAATGAAGGGAATTATGTAGCCGGTGAGGAAGCTGAGGATGGCCATCAAATTTTCCGTTTCAACAAGACATGGATCGCGGCACTCAAAATCCGAAGAGGAAGCCTGCAACAGACGCATCAAGATGGCCTGTCGAGGCCGAGTAAACAAGAGTTAGCAGGAACGCCGCGAAACAGGCAAAAACGAGGCCGTCGACGCGATCCATGACGCCGCCATGTCCCGGAATGAGATGGCTCGAATCCTTCGCGCCAAAGCGACGCTTGATGAAGGACTCAAAAAGATCGCCGATCTGGCTCGCGACGGACAGCAGAAAAGCGATCGCCACCGTCCACAAGGACAGCCGCGAAAAGACGGCCAGCGTCAGCGCGGAACTCGCGACCACGCCCGAAACGGCCCCGCCGATCGCGCCGGACCAGGTCTTGCCCGGTGAGATTCTCGGCGCCAGCTTCGGCCCCTGCAGCGCCCGGCCGACGAAATAGGCCAGAATGTCGGTTGCCCAGACGACCGCGAAAATGAAGAGCGTCGCGACGAAACCGGCCTGATCGTCGCCACGGATCGCCGCAAGCGAGATTCCGCTCAGTCCCGCATAGACGATGCCGCCCGGCAGCCACCAGCTTCCCTTGCGCCAGAGCACAAGCAGAATAGCCGTGATGGCCGAGCCGCCGAGAAGCGGCACCGCCAGATCCCTTTCGCCGAAAACGATATTGTAGGCGATCAGCAGGATTGCGACCCAGCCGAAGGCATTTGCCCGGAAATCCCGCTCGGCGAGCCGGGTTATCGTCGACCATTCATAATATATCAGGACGGCCATGACGGCCGCGACGATGCGGAACGAAAAACCGCCGTACCAGGTGGCGGCGAGCACAACCGCCGCCAGAATGAGGCCCGACATGATCCGGCGCTTGAGCTCCGGGCTCATCAACCGCCCACCGCGGCGGTCTTGCTCGACAGGCCCCCGAAACGCCGGTCACGCGAGGCGAAGACTTTCAGGGCATCGAAGAAGAGATTGCGGTCGAAATCCGGCCAGTACTCCGGCAGAAAGACAAGCTCCGAATAGGCGGCCTGCCACAGAAGGAAGTTGGAGAGCCGCTCCTCGCCGCTGGTGCGGATGATGAGGTCCGGGTCGGGAATGTCGGCGGTATCGAGGCTCCGGCCGATCGTCTCGGCGTCGATATCGGACGCTTTCAGAAGGCCCGCCTCGACATCGCGGGCAAGCTTCGCCACCGCGCGGGCGATCTCGTTCCTGGCGCCGTAATTGAAGGCGATCACGAGCGTGAGCGCGGTGTTGTGCCGCGTCGTCTCCTCTGCCTCCACCAGGAGCGGCAGAATGTCGCCGCGCAGGTTTTCGCGCTCGCCGATCACCCGGATACGGACGTTCTCGCGGTGAAGCTCCGCAAGGTCGCGGCGGATGAAGCGGCGCAAAAGGCCCAGGAGAGCGTTCACTTCCGATTCGGGGCGGCTCCAGTTCTCCGAGGAAAAGGCGAAGAGCGTCAGATATTTGACACCCGCTTCGCCGGCCGCGCGGACTGCCTCGCGGACCGCTTCGACACCCTTGTTGTGTCCGACCGTGCGGGGAAGCCCGCGCTTATTGGCCCACCGCCCGTTGCCATCCATGATAATGGCAACGTGCTGAGGGATGATCGCAAGTTCGGGATTCGCCATATTCTACGCGGTTCCTCTGGCGGCCAAGATCAGACGCAATACAAACGCCTTTTAGACCTGCATGATTTCCTTTTCTTTGTCCGCAAGCAAGCGGTCGACTTCGGAAATCGTATCATCCGTCATCTTCTGCACCTTCTCCGATTGCGCGCGGCTGTCGTCCTGGCCGATAACCCCGTCCTTTTCGGCTTTTTTCAGGCCGTCCATGCCATCACGCCGCACATGGCGAATCGCAACCTTGGCTTTTTCGGCATAATCATGGGCGACCTTGACCAGCGACTTGCGGCGTTCTTCGTTGAGTTCGGGAAGCGGAATGCGGAGGTTCTGACCGTCGACGATCGGGTTCAGGCCGAGATGCGATTCGCGGATCGCGCGATCCACGGCGCCGACCATGGACTTGTCCCAGACCGAGACGGAAAGCATGCGCGGCTCCGGCACAGTGATGTTGGCGACCTGGTTCAGCGGCATGCGCGAACCATAGGCTTCCACCGTCACCGGATCGAGGATGTTGGCCGAGGCGCGGCCGGTGCGCAGCGATGCGATATCGCCCTTGAAAGCGGTGATGGCGCCGTCCATGCGGCGCTTGATGTCGTTGAGATCGATAGCTCCACTCATCTCCAAATACTCCCTTATCATTATTCGGGCGGCCGAAGGGCGCCCGTCAGTTGTCTGCTACGATGGTCTTGCGGCCGCCGCCGGTCAAGATTTGCGCGAAACCACCCTTTTCATGGATCGAGAACACGACGATCGGGATCGCATTCTCACGCGCAAGCGCGACCGCCGCCACGTCCATCACTGCCAGCCCCTTGTCGAGCACTTCGCCGTGGGTCAGCGTCTCGAAACGGGTGGCCGTCGGGTCCTTCTTCGGGTCGGCCGAATAGATGCCATCGACCTGCGTTCCCTTGAAGATCGCCTCGGCACCGATCTCGGCCGCGCGCAGGGCCGCCGCCGAATCGGTCGTGAAGAAGGGGTTGCCCGTGCCGCCGGCGAAGATCACCACCCTGCCCTGTCCCAGGTGATGCAGCGTACGAAGCTGCGTGAAGCTTTCGCAGATTTCCGGCATCGAGATCGCCGAAAGCACCACCGTATCGACATTCAGCTTGCGCAGAGAGGTGGCGAGCGCAAGCGCGTTGATCACCGTGCCGAGCATGCCCATGTGGTCCCCGGTCACCCGGTCGCCGCCCTTGGAGGCGACCGCCACACCGCGGAAGATATTGCCGCCGCCCACGACCACGCCCACCTCGACGCCCATGGCGCGCGCCTCGGCGATATCGGAGGCGATCCGGTCGGCTACGGCAACATCGATGCCGAAGCCCTGGCTGCCCATCAGGGCTTCGCCGGAGGCCTTGAGCAAGACACGCTTGTAGAGGGGCTGAGGCGACATGAGGGCTCCTTGAAATCAAAATTGCCAACGGACAGGTCAAACGGCTTGCGGATACACGAAGGGCACCGGCTTGTCACCCGGTGCCCTTCGGTTTTGTCGGCTTTTGCTAATAAGCTTTATCAGCCCTTGACGGCGGCCGCGACTTCCGCCGCGAAATCCGTCTCTTCCTTCTCGATGCCTTCCCCGAGGAGGAGGCGCGCCATGCCGGTCACTTCGATCGGCGCGCCGACTTCCTTTTCGGCGGCCTTGATGGCTGCGCCGACGGTCAGGTCGGGATTGATGACGAAAGCCTGCGAGAGAAGCGCGACCTCCTCGAAGAACTTGCGCATGCGGCCGTCGACCATCTTCTCGATGATGTTGTCCGGCTTGCCGGAAGCGCGCGACTGCTCGATGAAGACGTTGCGCTCACGCTCGGCAACGGCCGGATCGACTTCCTCGGCGCGGATCGCAAGCGGAGCCGTGGCCGCGATATGCATGGCCACCTGCTTGCCGATGGCGGCAAGCGCGTCCTTGTTGCCGGTCGACTTCAGCGCGACGAGTACACCGAGCTTGCCGAGGCTGTCGGCAACCGCGTTGTGGATATAGGTCGCGACGACGCCGTCCTCGACCGAGAGGAGGGCAGCGCGGCGGAGGTTCATGTTCTCGCCGATCGTCGCGACCGCGTCCTTGATCGTGTCGGTCACGGACTTGCCGGATGCCGGATAGATGGCAGCGCCGACCGCCTCGACGGAGCCGTCGGTCGAAAGGGCCACCTCGGCAACGCCTCGGACGAGGCCCTGGAAGGCGTCGTTGCGGGCGACGAAGTCGGTTTCGGAATTGATTTCGACGGCAACGGCCTTGGTGC
Organism: Neorhizobium descurainiae; assembly: GCF_051400715.1. NCBI lineage: Bacteria > Pseudomonadati > Pseudomonadota > Alphaproteobacteria > Hyphomicrobiales > Rhizobiaceae > Neorhizobium > Neorhizobium descurainiae. The sequence goes on along the minus strand of NZ_JBLFFK010000005.1, from coordinate 256,737 downwards.
CGGCGCTGGCGATACCGATCAAGCCTTCGGCAGCGGTGCGGCCGGACTTCTTGTCGGCCTTGGCAATGCCCTTGGCGCGCAGCCAGTCGATCGCCGCTTCCATGTCGCCATTGGTTTCAGCCAGCGCCTTCTTGCAGTCCATCATGCCTGCGCCGGTCTTTTCGCGCAGTTCCTTCACCATTGCAGCGGTGATCTCAGCCATTTTCGTGCCTCTTGTCGGTTCAGTTACGTGCCGCCGGAAAGACATCGGCGGACTCGGAAGTTTTGGGACGAATGTACCCGGAAGTATGACAGCGTGATGAAGACATCACGGAAGCGATCGCCTCGACCTCCGGCTCCGATCGCCTTAAACGACCAAGGCCAGGGATAATGGTATCTCTGGCCTCGATCGGATTTTCGGCAAAGAGGAGCGGCAAACCGCTCCCTCGCACCTTAGGCTTCTGCTTCGCCTTCGAGCGCCGGCTCGATCGGCGCTTCGGCGGATGCGCCGATGTCGCGGCCCGAAGCGCCCTGCTGGCGGGCGATGCCGTCGATGGCGGCACGGGCGACGAGGTCGCAATAGAGCGCGATGGCGCGCGAGGCGTCGTCATTGCCCGGGATCGGGTAATCGATCAGGTCCGGATCGCAGTTCGAATCGATGATGGCGACGACGGGGATGCCCAGGCGCTTGGCTTCGTCGATGGCGATCTTTTCCTTGTTGGTGTCGATGATGAACATCAGGTCCGGCGTGCCGCCCATGTCGCGGATACCGCCGAGAGCCTTTTCCAGCTTCTCGCGCTCGCGCTCGAGGTTCAGGCGCTCCTTCTTCGTGAAGCCCGAAGCTTCCGAACCGAGGATCTCGTCGAGCTTGCGCAGACGCTGGATCGAGTTCGAGATCGTCTTCCAGTTCGTCATCATGCCGCCGAGCCAGCGGGAGTTCACGTAATACTGGGCCGAACGCTTGGCGGAGTCTGCAATGAGCTCCGAAGCCTGGCGCTTGGTGCCGACGAAGAGGACGCGGCCGCCGCGGGCGACGGTGTCGGATACGACCTGAAGGGCGCGCGACAGCATCGGAACGGTCTGCGCGAGGTCGATGATGTGGATGTTGTTGCGGTCGCCGAAGATGTACGGCTTCATCTTCGGGTTCCAGCGATGGGTCTGGTGGCCGAAGTGAACACCAGCTTCCAGAAGCTGGCGCATGCTAAAATCAGGCAATGCCATGCCTTTTTCTCCTTTTCCGGTTGAACCTCCGCAAGGCGAACAGCAATCCCTTCGGACTGCCACCGGCGGAAAGGCCCGGATTTCTCCCGGACGATCCCATGCCTTACGTGTGGAATGCGGCTGCCCATACATTCGATTGGACGCAAAAGCAAGGGGAGCACCGGAATTAGGCGGCAAAAGGCGCCTTGCTCCTCACAAACCGGTTCCGAAGGGGCCTGAATGCCTCGATCGGTTAGCGGCACTCCGGCTTATCGAGCATTTCCAGCTTCGCCAGGCTGCCCGTGAGCACGAAATCTCCATAGTCCATAGTCAGGTCGCGGGTGATGCCGTTCTCATAGAGCTTGAAGGACATGTTGTAGACCGGCATGGGATCGCCCTGTGCGGCCTCGTTGAAATAGGCGATCGTCACCGGCCAGAAGGGGGTCTTGGAAAACTCGCCGGCCTTGCCGGCATCCGCATCGTCCTTCTGCGGCTCCTGCTGCTTGCCGATGACGGTCGTCGTCAGCAGCGCCTGATCGCCGTTTTCGGAGCCGTCGAAGACGCGCGCCTCGAATAAATGCTTGCCTTCCTTGGCATTCCTGATCACGTCCAGCATATGGCCGGTCGGGAAATCGCTGGCCGGCAGATCGATCTCGCGTCCGTCCGGCTGGGTGATCTCCACCTTGACGCCGTTCTCCGCCGTGGTCGCATCACCGCTCACCTGCCGATCGAGCTGCTCGTCGGTGAAGGACTTCGTCTCGAAATGGAACTGGCGGGCGGACATGTCCTCGAAGGTTGTTGTCTGCTGGTCGCTGAGGCGCGTCTCCTCGCCCGTATCGATCTTGGTGACCAGGCGGAAATTCGTCGAAAACCCCGTACAGGCCGAGCCGGTGAACTCGTAGACCATGCGGCCGAACATGCCCTCGATGCCGGAACGTTCGGAGGCATCCTTGAGCTTCAGGTCGTAAATGGCGCGATGCGGCACAAGCGCCCGGGCGGCACTGTCGGTATTCGCGTCCGCGGAGGTGGCGACCATGAGGCTCGCACCGCCGGCTAGGATCACCCCGAGACTCATGCGCAACATTCACATTCTCCTGTTGGACTCAGTCGGCATGTTATAAGAACGCCATCTGACCAAGCTAAGGCCTTGATGCAGGATTTTTGAAGAATTTACAACAAAACGGAGTCGAAAATGACCGAAGCCATCGATGGCCGCCTGAAGGAACTGGGGATCGTCCTTCCCGTCGCCGCAGCGCCCGCCGCCAATTACGTGCCGTACACGATCAGCGGCAATACGCTCTATCTTTCGGGCCAGTTGCCGATCGAAGACGGCAAGGTGGCGGTGACCGGCCTCGCCGGCCGAGACGTGGATGTGCCTGCAGCTCAGCGTGCCGCCGAACTCTGCGCCATCAACATCCTCGCCCAGGCGAAGGCCGCGCTCGGCGGCGATCTCGGCAGAATCCGACGCATCCTGAAGCTCAACGGCTTCATTGCGTCCACCCCGGATTTCACCGAACAGCACCTGGTCATGAACGGAGCGTCCAACCTCATCGCCAATGTGCTCGGAGACGCCGGCAAGCATGCCCGCGCCGCCGTCGGCATGGCCTCCCTTCCGCTCAACGCAGCCGTCGAAGTCGACGCCGTCATCGAGATCGAAGCATGACTTCCGCATCCTGGATCAAGGATCTTCCGGTCGCCCATCGCGGCTATCACGACATGAACCATCAGGTCTGGGAGAACACGCTTTCGGCTTTCGCCCGCGCGGTGGAAGGGGGTTTTGCGATCGAGTGCGACGTGCAGCTCGCCGCCGACAGCGTGCCGGTGATCTTCCACGACCATGACCTCGAGCGGCTCTGCGGCATCAAGGGCGACGTGCGGGAAAAGACCTCCGCCGAACTCCGCCTGCTCGCCGTCGGAGCGACGCAGGACAAAGTGCCGACGCTGAAACAGATGCTCGATCTCGTCGCGGGCAAGGTGCCGCTCGTCATCGAGATCAAGGGCCGGACAGGTGAAGGCGAGGACGACGGCTTTGCCGAAACGGTGCTCGAAGTCCTCGAAGGCTACCAGGGCAAGGTGGCGCTGATGAGCTTCGACCACCATATCCTGCGCGACCTGAAGAAGGCGGGCTCCCCCTATCCGCTCGGCCTCACCGCCATGGGCGACAAGCCGGAGGAGTTCTTCAGCCACGACGAAGCCATGCAACTTGGCCTCGATTTCATTTCCTACCACTACCCGCACCTGCCGAACAGCTTCATCACAGCTCGGAGAGCGGCCGGAATTCCGGTCATTACCTGGACCGTGAGGGATGCAAACGGGCGCGAACATACTTATAAATATGCGGACCAGATGACCTTCGAAGGTTTCGACCCACGGGAGGCTCCCTCCCCGTAAAGCAACATATGACCGGCAATCTCACGATCCGCATCGAAAAATCCTTCTGCGCGATCAGCCCCGAAAGCTGGTCGCGTCTTTCGGGCACCTCAAAGGCCTCATCGAGGGAGGTCCCCTACAATCCCTTCCTCTCGCATGCCTTTCTCTCGGCGCTGGAAGAGTCCGGCTCGGCGACCGCGAAAACCGGCTGGCTCGGCCACCATCTTCTGCTGGAGAACGATCAAGGCGCGCTGATCGGAGCGGTTCCCGGATATTTGAAGAGCCACAGCCAGGGCGAATATGTCTTCGATCACGGCTGGGCGGATGCCTTCGAGCGCGCCGGCGGGCGCTATTATCCGAAACTGCAATGCTCCGTCCCCTTCACGCCGGCGACCGGGCCTCGCCTTCTCGTCTCTTCAGGCTATGACAAGGGCGCGACCGAGTTGACGCTCGCCGCAGGTCTCCAGGAGGTGACGCGCCAGCTCGGCGTTTCCTCCGCGCATGTGACCTTCGTCGCCGAGGATCAGCTTGCGGCCTTCGAAGAGGCCGACTACCTGCACCGCACGGACAAGCAGTTCCACTTCATCAACGACGGCTATGCGAACCACGACGCCTTCCTCGAAACGCTTGCCTCGCGAAAGCGCAAGGCGCTGAAGAAGGAGCGGCGCACGGCGGTCGAGCACGGCATCACCATCGACTGGCTGACCGGCAGCGATCTCAACGAGACGATCTGGGACCGGTTCTTCGAATTCTACATGGACACGGGCAGCCGCAAGTGGGGACGCCCCTACCTCACCCGGAAATTCTATTCGCTGATCGGCGAACGGATGCCCGAGGATATCCTGCTCGTCATGGCGAAGCGCGACGGCAAATACATCGCCGGGGCGATCAACTTCATCGGCGGGGACACGCTCTTCGGCCGGCACTGGGGCTGCGTCGAGGATCATCCCTTCCTGCATTTCGAGGTCTGTTATCATCAGGCGATCGACTTCGCGCTGGCGAAAGGACTGAAGCGGGTCGAGGCCGGAGCGCAGGGGGAACACAAGCTGGCGCGCGGCTACCTGCCTGTCACGACGCATTCCATGCACTATATCGCCCATCCGGGGCTTCGCCGCGCGGTAGCCGACTATCTGGAGCGAGAGCGGCAGGACATGGAATATATGAACGAATATCTTTCCGAGCATACGCCATTTCGCAAGGGCGAGCGCCAGCAGGAAGATTAGGTTCAGGAAGACCGATCAGAATTAAAGGAGAGGACATCACGATGAGCGGCCAGGCTTACGACCCCAACAACATCTTCGGAAAAATCCTGCGCGGTGAAATCCCCTGCCACCGGGTCTACGAGGATGCCGATACGCTGGCCTTCATGGACGTGATGCCGCAATCGCCCGGCCATCTCCTCGTCATCCCCAAGGCGCCGTCGCGCAACATCCTAGACGCCGATCCGGCGGTGCTCTCGAAGCTGATCCCGATCGTGCAGAAGCTCGCCAAGGCCGCCAAGGAAGCCTTCGAGGCGGACGGCGTCACGGTCATCCAGTTCAACGAACCGGCCTCCGGCCAGACCGTCTACCACCTGCATTTCCATATCATCCCGCGCTACGAGGGCCTGGCGCTGAAACCCCATTCCGGCCAGATGGAAGACAACGGCGTGCTCGCCGCCAATGCCGAGAAGCTGATCGGGGTGCTCGGGAACTAAAATCCGATCCACCAGAGGCCGGCGATCAGGATCGCCATCGGCACGGCGACACCGACCGCGACCTTGCGGCCGGTCGCCAGGAAGACGGCAAAGCCGATGCCGGCCGCGCCCAGCCGCAGCCAGAGCGGCGTGTCGGCCAGCGTGCCGTTCGGGAAGACGATCAGCTTGGCGGTGACCGCCATGACGAGCGCGGTCGCCACCGCCCTCACCCAATAGAGCGCCTCGGACTCCTCATTCAGGCGATTGCCCGCCACCACGCCCAGCCAGCGCCAGATATCGGTCGCCAGGAAGCCGGCGACGGCGATCACGATGAAGGTCCAGTATTCCGCAATCATCGCGCATTTCCCCTGGCCGCGCGCTTTTTCTTCCGCCACGCACGATCGATGAGATAAGCGGCCGTGCCGCCGCCGATACCGGCATAAAGCACGTCGAACTCCGGGGTCACCAGCGCCAGGAGCGGACCGAGCACGAGGCCCATGACGAAAGCGAGCTTTACAACAGGCTGGCGCGCGCTCGCCCAGATCGACGCATTGAAATAGACCGGCGTCAGGAAGAAGAGCACGCCCGCCACGACGGGCGGAAAACTCGACGCGATGCCATAGAAGACCGCGACGACCAGCGTGCCGGTGAGCGTCAGCGTCACCCCGAAACCGGCGAAATAGATCGCCCGGTGCTCGCGCGGCACATTGCGCAGCGTGGTGATGGCAAAGACCCAGGACGTGATCGCGATGAAATGCGACAGGATCAGCAAAGCCCAGGTTGGCGTCCGCTTCGTCCGCATTTCCGGGATGACCGAGGCGACCATCGGCGTCATGCGTATGGAGGACAGCGTGACCGCCAGGAAACAGGCGGCGATGTTGGCGCCGCTCGCCATGGTGCCGACCAGGATGACCTGCGCCGGCAGAGCCCAGATCGCCAGCGACATGAAGACGGCTTCGGCCCGGGTCAGGCCGGATTCGAGGGCGAAGGCGCTAAAACCGACGATCGAGGTGAGCAGGATGAGCGCCGGCAGCGAAACGAGGCCCCGCATACCGGTGAAGAACCAGGATAAGGCGCTGCGGTCGTCACTATGTGGGGACATCGGTCATTCGTAAGATCGCTGGCCGGCGGGTCATCGGCGGGAATCACTTGTCTCAAAAACGACGATGCCGGGACGAACCCGGCACCGCAACGGCTCTTTTTCTATAGCCTTACTTGCTCTTCGGCACGCGCGGCACCGTAGTGCCCTTGCGGGGCGCGGTCTTGGGCGCGTCTTCGGAGGCGGTCACATCCGCATCGACCATGGCGCGGGACCGCGCGGGACCGCTATCCTTGTCTTTGTCCTTCGCGGACTTCTTCGACGCCTTGGACTTCGACGCCTTGGCTTCCGCCTCCTCGGCAGCCCCTTCCACCTCGGCCTCCGGCTTCGGCTTCACGGGGGTCGCCTCAGGGATGGCGTCGAGGACCAGCTTGTCCTTGCCCTCCTCGTCCTTGCCGACGGTGACGCGCACCACGCCGCCCTTGCGCAGAGCCCCGAACAGGATCTCGTTCGCCAGCGGCTTCTTGATGTGCTCCTGGATGACGCGCGAGAGCGGGCGGGCGCCCATTCTCTCGTCGTAACCCTTGTCCGCCAGCCAGGCGACGGCGTCCTCGTGCAGGTCGAAGGTGACGTTGCGTTCCGAAAGCTGCGTCTCGAGCTGCATGACGAACTTCTGCACGACCTGATGGATGACTTCCGTCGGCAGCGGCGCGAACGCGATGACCGCATCGAGGCGGTTGCGGAATTCCGGCGTGAACAGGCGGTTCAGCGCCTCCTCATCCTCGCCGGTGCGCTTGGACGATCCGAAGCCGATGGCGGCCTTGGCCATTTCCGATGCGCCCGCATTGGTCGTCATGATCAGGATGACGTTGCGGAAGTCGATCTTCTTGCCGTTGTGGTCGGTCAGCGAGCCGTGGTCCATGACCTGCAGCAGGATATTGTAGATATCCGGATGCGCCTTCTCGATCTCGTCGAGCAGCACCACGCTGTGGGGATGCTGATCGACGCTGTCGGTCAGGAGACCGCCCTGGTCGAAGCCGACATAGCCGGGAGGTGCGCCGAGCAGCCGCGAAACGGTGTGGCGTTCCATATATTCCGACATGTCGAAGCGCAGGAGTTCCACTCCGAGCGAAGAGGCAAGCTGCTTGGCGACTTCCGTCTTGCCGACGCCCGTCGGGCCGGAGAAGACGTAAGCGCCGATCGGCTTGTTCGGTTCGCGCAGGCCAGCGCGCGCCAGCTTGATCGACGTCGACAGGGCTTCGATCGCCTTGTCCTGTCCATAGACCACCGACCGCAGCTCCTTTTCGAGGTTGGCGAGAACCATCTCGTCATCCTTGGAAACGGTCTTCGGCGGAATACGGGCCATGGTGGCGATCGTCGCCTCGATCTCCTTTTCGGTGATCAACTTGCGGCGCTTGGAGGCCGGCAGCAGCATCTGTGCCGCACCGGTCTCGTCGATCACGTCGATCGCCTTGTCCGGCAGCTTGCGGTCGGAGATATAGCGCGCCGACAGTTCGACGGCCGACTTGATCGCCTCGTTGGTGTAACGCAGCTTGTGGTACTCTTCGAAATAGGGCTTGAGGCCCTTCATGATCTCGATCGCATCCTCGATCGACGGCTCGTTGACGTCGATCTTCTGGAAGCGGCGGACCAGTGCCCGGTCCTTTTCGAAAAACTGGCGGTATTCCTTGTAGGTGGTCGAACCGATGCAGCGGATCGCGCCCGAGGAGAGCGCCGGCTTCAGGAGGTTCGAGGCATCCATCGCCCCGCCGGAGGTGGCGCCGGCGCCGATCACCGTGTGGATCTCGTCGATGAAGAGAACCGCACCCGGATATTCTTCCAGTTCCTTGACGACCTGTTTCAGGCGCTCCTCGAAGTCACCGCGATAACGGGTGCCGGCCAGCAGCGTGCCCATGTCGAGCGAGAAGATGGTGGCGTCGGCGAGAGCTTCCGGCACCTTGCCTTCGATGATCCGCTTGGCCAGGCCTTCGGCGATCGCCGTCTTGCCGACGCCGGGATCACCCACATAGAGCGGGTTGTTCTTGGAGCGGCGGCACAGGACCTGGATCGTCCGGTTGACCTCGGCATTGCGGCCGATCAGCGGATCGATGCGGCCTTCGCGGGCCTTTTCGTTCAGGTTGACGCAATAGGCTTTCAGCGCATCCTGCGGCTTCTTGGCCGAACCTTCTTCCGGGTCGCGCGATGACGGCTTGGAATCGGGATCGCTTTCCTCGGCCCCGCGCGGCGTGCGGGTCTGGGTGGAACCCGGGCGCTTGCCGATGCCGTGAGAAATGTAGTTGACCGCATCGTAGCGGGTCATTTCCTGCTCCTGCAGGAAGAAAGCCGCATGGCTTTCCCGTTCCGCGAAGATCGCGACGAGAACGTTGGCGCCGGTCACTTCCTCGCGGCCCGAGGACTGGACATGGATGACGGCGCGCTGGATGACGCGCTGGAAGCCGGAGGTCGGCTTCGAATCCTCGTCATAACCGGTGATCAGGTTGGCAAGCTCGTTGTCGACATAGTCCGTGACGGTCTTGCGCAGGGATTCCAAATTGACGTTACAAGCGCCCATGACCGCCGCTGCATCGGCGTCGTCGATCAACGCCAGAAGCAGGTGTTCGAGCGTGGCATATTCGTGATGCCGCTCGTTCGCGAAGGTCAGTGCCTGATGCAGCGCCTTTTCAAGACTAGGCGAAAATGTTGGCACGTCGGGTTCCTCACTTCTTTTCCATAACACATTGCAGCGGATGCTGGTGCTGCCGGGCGAAGTCCATGACCTGGGACACCTTGGTTTCCGCTACCTCGTAGGTATATATTCCGCATTCCCCCACGCCATGGTTGTGCACGTGAAGCATGATGCGCGTCGCGGCCTCCCGGTCCTTCTGAAAGAAACGCTCCAGAATGTGGATAACGAATTCCATCGGGGTATAGTCGTCATTCAACAGGAGTACGCGATAGAGATTGGGCCGCTTGGTCTTCGGTTTCGTACGAGTGATGACCGAGGTTCCGCGGCCCGCGTTGTCTCCGTCGCCATTCTTTTCGCGTTGCATCAAGATCGGCAGTGCGATCATCTTCATTCATTCCCCAGTCGTCCGACGACCGTTCATCGAATGGCCGATCGGCCGGACTTCAGTCTTCCTAACTTAGTTCATTGGATGCGGATTTTAAGCCCCCTTTCGGCCCGCGCAATCACTATTCCGCTAGAGAGACGACCGAACCTGCGGAAAATTGGAGTTTTCCGCACCGGCCGGAATCAAAAAGCCGGCAGCACCGAGCGCCGCCGGCCTTCGGTGATGAAGGCGCCGTTCGGAAAGGCCGTCCCGCCGTTACGCGGCGTTTGCGGTCGCCACGGCCGTCGACTTGGCAACCGGCACCTCGTAAGGCTTGTAGGCCGACCTGGCGAGCTCGGCATACATGTCGCTCATCTTCATCGCTTCGGCGATGAAGCCTTCACAGGCGGACTTGACGTAGCTGGTCTGCAGCTCGTAGGCGGCCTCGACGCTGCGGGCGGCGGCGAGCGCCTCCATGAAGGCGGTCATGTCCTGAAAGGACTTCTTCGAATAGTCGGTGGCTTCGGTGGCGATGGCCTGAAAGCCCTTGCCGATCTCGGAATAGCTCTTCAGCATTCCGTCCATCGCTTCCTTGCTCTTCTTGCTGGCATCATCGAAATTGAACATGGCGCGGTCCTTTGTTCTATTCGGATGCACCGATAGAACGTGTCCGGCCGGCAAAAGTCAAGGCGGGTTTGTGCGACGCACAACTACCTTAAGTTGTAAATCGACTTATGCAGATGCATAGATGAAATAAGGTTTTTGATTTTGCAGAGATATCTTCGGGCGACCGCAACCAAAGCGGAAACCGGCGCCTGTTTTCTTTGCAGCAGGGAGTTCACCCGTCGAAAGCGGGCCAAAAAGGCCCGCTTCGAGATTTCCCGGATCGGCCGATCAGAGATCGACGTCCAGGATCGCCATGGAAAAATTATAGGAGCGGTCGCCGTCCTCGTCATCGACATAAATGACGCCGAGGAACTCGTCGCCCAGATAGACTTCCGCGGAGTCGTTCTTGCGCGGACGCGCCTTGACGACGACCTGCGGATTGAGCAGGCGTTTGAAATAGGCGTCGAGCTTCTTGATTTCGTCCGGTTTCACAATTCTCTCCGTCAGCGGTTCCGAGTTGCGGCGCTTTTGGCACGGGACAACGGCGAAAGTAAAGCCGCCAGAAATCGCCCGCCGCTCTTTGCCTTCATCGAAGAGCAGGCGGCGAGCTCAATCCTCGGCGTTCAGAAGCTGGTCCATCAGCCGGGCGGGTTCCGAACACCCGGCGCTCCCCACCACCTTGGCCGGCACGCCGGCGACGGTCGATTTCGGCGGAACGGGCTTCAGCACCACGGAGCCGGCGGCAACGCGCGAGCAGGAGCCGACCTCGATATTGCCGAGGATCTTGGCGCCGGCGCCGATCAGCACGCCGTTGCCGATCTTCGGATGGCGATCGGCTCCCTCCTTGCCGGTGCCGCCGAGCGTGACCCCGTGCAGGATCGAGACATTGTCGCCGATGACGGCAGTCTCGCCCACCACGAGGCCGGTGGCGTGATCGAGGAAGATGCCCTTGCCGATGCGGGCGGCCGGATTGATATCCGTCTGGAAGACGCTCGACGAACGGCTCTGCAGATAGAGCGCGAGGTCGCGGCGGCCACGGTTCAGGAGCCAATGCGCCAGACGGTGCGTCTGGATCGCATGGAAACCCTTGAAATAGAGCACCGGCTCCAGGAACCGCAGGCAGGCGGGATCGCGATCGTAGACGGCCTGGATGTCGACGCGCAGGATCGCGCCCCATTCCGGCCAGTCAGCCAGCATTTCCATGAAAGTCTGGCGCAGAAGGACTGCCTGCAAATCCGCATGGTCGAGGCGCTCGCAGATGCGATGCACCACGCATTCCTCGAGCGAACGATGGTTCAGCACCGTGGAATAGAGAAATGCGGCAAGCAGCGGATCCTGCTCGGCTGCCGCATGGGCCTCCTGGCGCAGCGTATCCCAGATGGGATCGACTGTTGCGAAGGACTCCTGGCGGATTTCAGTTCTTGCGGCCATAGCCGTCTCCTTTTGCCGTACGGCAGGATATATAGAATAAGTTTACAGCAAGACCAACGCCCACAAAATCGCATTCCGTTGATCGTTAAGATAAAGGAACCTGCGGCCTTGCCTGCGGTTCCCGCTAGCGCGACGCAAGTTCCCCATAAAAATCGAGAACCGCCTTCTTGAACACCCTGTCGCCGACGGCCAGCATGTGGTCCCGGCCCGGAATGTCGAGAGCGATCGCATGCGGCATGAGGGCGGCGAGCTCCTGCGGCGAGCCTGCGATATCGTCCTTCGTTCCCACCCCGATCAGCGTCGGCGCGTCGATGCGGCTCATGTCTGCCCGGGAGACGAGATCGCGAGAGCCGCGGATACAGGCGGCAAGCGCCTGCTTGTCGCTCTTCGTCTGGTCGGCGAAGGCGCGGAACATTTTTCCGCGTGCATGGGCGATCTCGTCGACCGAGGGAGCAAGAAGAGCGTCGGCGATCGGGTCCCAGTCCCCTACCCCGTCGGTCATTCCGATACCCAAGCCGCCCAGCACCAGCGAGCGCACGCGATCTGGATGGGCGAGAGCGGCGAAGACCGAGATGCGGGCGCCCATGGAATAACCGAAGAGATGCGCTTCCGGGATCCTCAGATGGTCGAGAAGAGCGATCGAATCCTCCGCCATCACCCACGGCCGGTAGGCTTCCGGGTCGAGCGGCTTGTCGCTCGCGCCATGGCCGCGATTGTCGATGGCGATCACCCGATAGCCCGCATCGCCCAAGGTCTTCAGCCAGCCGGGATGCACCCAGTTGACGAGCGCGCTCGAGGCGAACCCATGGATGAGGAGCACCGGGTCGCCGGACGGATCGCCTTCGTCGAAATAGGCAAGGTTCAGGCCGTCATGGGAAAAAGACGAGAAGGCGGGGGCATTGAGGTTCATCGGTCGTCCTGCGGGGTCGTCCAGTAGAGGCATCTTTTTGGCGGACCATAGGCGATCCGCTGTGCCGTTTGAACCCGTGCGCAACACGAAATCGGCAGGTCTGCGACGGTTTTCCCACTACACAATCCGGCGGAGGGGCGATAATGTCCGCCGCAAATCAGAAGCATGGAGACCATCATGGCCGGGTACAGCATTCCCCATTTCCAGAACGACGGCGGACATCGCATGATCCAGATCGGCGTGAAGGAATTCATGTGCACCGGCGCATCCGTGCCGTTCGATCACCCGCATATCTTCATCGATATGGGCGACGACGTCGAAAAGGTCTGTTCCTATTGCTCGACGCTCTACCGTTACAATCCGTCGCTGAAGCCCGAGCAGACCGATCCGCCGGGCTCGGTCTTCCACGTCAAGGCCGCGTGACGTTCCCCGCTGAACGGCCGACAAGATGCCCATCGAAAGAGTAGCGATCATCGGCGCCGGCATGGCGGGGCTGACGGCTGCGCTCTCCTTCGCCCGGCACGGGATCGCCTCGGACATTTTCGAGGAAGCGGACGCCCTGGTCGAAGTCGGCGCCGGCCTGCAGGTCTCGCCGAATGCCTCGCGCGTGCTTTCCACGCTCGGCGTCCTCGGCCGGCTTGAAGCCGTCTGGACGGAGCCCGAACGGATCGCGCTCGTCTCCGGCATGTCGCTGAGGCCGCTTGCCCACGTGCCCGCCGGACGCTTCGCCCGCGAGCGCTGGCGCGCGCCTTACGGCGTTCTGCACCGCGCCACGCTGCAAAAGGCGCTGCTCGACGCGGTCGAACAAAACCCGCTCTGCGCCATCCGCCTCGGCACGCCGATCCGCGAGGACGCGCATGGCAGCCTGACGGGGATCACCGGCAAAAGTTATCCTCTGATCGTCGGCGCCGACGGCGTCTGGTCCAATCTGCGCGCCAGCATACCGCACAGTCCGAAGCCGGATTTCTCGCACAATGTCGCGTGGCGCTTCACGATCCCGGAAAGCGCCGCCCCGTCATGGCTGGCCGCAGACCAGGTGACGGCCTTTCTCGGCCCCTCGACCCATGTCGTCGCCTATCCGCTGAAAGAGGTCGGCGGCTTCAACATCGTGGCGATCGCCTCCGGCATCAGCCCCGGCGAAACGTGGGATGCCGAAGCAAACGAGGCCCAGCGACGCATGCTGCTTTCCCAGTTCCATCGCTGGGACCGGCGCATCGGCGATCTCCTGGCGAAGGCCGAGCGGCCGACCTTCTGGCCCCTCTATCAGGTGGGCACAGGCCGCTGGCACAACGGCCGGGACAAGGTGCTGATCGGCGACGCGGCGCATGCGATGATGCCGTTCGCGGCCCAGGGCGCGTCGATGGCGATCGAGGACGCCTTCATGCTCGCCAATCGCGCCGCAAGTTCCCTGCCCCTCGCCCAAGCGCTTTCCGCCTTCGAAAACGACAGAACAGGACGGATCGCCAGGGTCCGCGCCCGCGGCCTCTTCAACCGCTTCGCCTATCATGCCCGCGGACCATTCAGGCTCGGGCGCGACATCGTGCTGTCCATGCGCCCGCCGCAATCGCTCGCGGCGGATCTCGACTGGCTCTACGGCTTCAGGCCCGAGTGATCGCGCGCTTCGATCACACCTCGGCTGCGGCCGCGAAACCGGCTTCCAGGTCCTTCTTGAGATCGGCGGCGTCTTCGAGGCCGACCTGCAGGCGGATGACCGGACCTTCCGGCGGCGCCTTGCGGATGGTGCGGTCCGACAGGTTCACATTCACGGCGAGGCTTTCGTATCCGCCCCAGGAGTAGCCGAGCCCGAAGAAGGAGAGCGCGTCCAGAAAAGCATGCGCCTTGGCCCTCGCCTTTTCGCCCTCCGCCTTCAGCACGAAGGAGAAGATGCCGCTGGCGCCCTTGAAGTCGCGCTTCCATATGTCGTGGCCCGGGAAGCTCGGCAGCGCCGGATGCAGGACGCGGGCGACATCGTCGCGGGTCTCCAGCCACCTGGCGATTTCGAGCGCGCTCTTCTGGTGATGTTCGAGGCGCACGCCCATGGTGCGCAGGCCGCGCAGGATGAGATAGGAATCGTCCGGCGCGCCGCAGATGCCGAGCGTGATGCGGGACTCCTCGAGCCGGGGCCAGTGCCTGGCATTCGCAGAAACAGACCCCATGACGATGTCGGAATGCCCGGACGGATATTTGGTCGTCGCATGGATCGATACGTCGACGCCGAAATCGAGCGGCCGGAAATAGAGCGGCGTCGCCCAGGTATTGTCCATGGTGACGACGCAGTCGTATCTGTGCGCCACGTCGGCGATCGCCCTTATATCCTGCATCTCGAAGGTGTTGGAGCCCGGCGCCTCGGTATGGACGAGCCTGGTGTTCGGCCTGATCAGCGCCTCGATGCCAGCACCGATCTCCGGATCGTAATAATCCACCTCCACGCCCAGCCGCTTCAGCATCGTGTTGCAGAAATTGCGGCACGGCGTGTAGACCGAATCGACGATCAGCGCGTGGTCGCCGGCCGAAAGATAGGCGAGAAACGGCACCGTGATCGCCGCAAGCCCGGAGGGAACGAGAATGGTGCCTGCGGAGCCTTCCAGCTCGTCGAAGGCATTGCAGAGCGCCTCCGTGGTCGGCGTGGCACGCGTGCCGTAGGTATATTTCTGAGCCCGCTTCTCCATGGTTTCGGAATCCGGAAACAATACCGTCGAAGCGTGCACGACCGGCGGGTTGACGAAACCGTGATAGCCGGAAGGATCATGGCCCATGTGGGCCAGGCGCGTGTTCGGACCGGCGCCGGTAAACAGGGACTCGTTCTTCTTCTTCATATCGGGGAGAGCTTTCATTGGCAGTGGTGGACAGGAGTTTTGCCGTCCCGATGCGCGCCGGTCAACCCCGGCCCGCTCCCGTGGCGGCAAAGACATCAGGCGGCCTTCTATCCTGCGGAAAAAGCTGATGTTTTGATCACGACATGCCCAAACTTTAAGTGCCTGATGATTTTCTGGGCTGTGACGAGGAATTTACCTCATTTTTGACGCAATTCGAAAAGGCGACACTTGACCCTGCGTTGTTTTACGAATGAGATAGCGCGTGCCCGCACCGGGAGGGTTCGCGGGCGACCGGCCGTATTCGAAGAAAACAGGGGAGCGGCTCGGTGTCACCAAATCACACAAAACCAAGAGATAAGGTTGGGAAAATGAAAAAGACGCTTCTGTCAGCCGCGATTGGCGCAGCGGTCCTGGGGTTTGCATCGGCTGCATCGGCTGCCACTCTGGACAACGTGAAGTCCAAAGGTTTCGTTCAGTGCGGCGTCAACACCGGTCTTGCCGGCTTTGCCGCACCGGATTCGGCCGGCAACTGGACCGGCTTCGACGTCGATTATTGCAAGGCCGTCGCGGCCGCGATCTTCGGCGATGCGAGCAAGGTGAAGTACACACCGACCACCGCACAGGTCCGCTTCACGGCGCTGCAGTCGGGTGAAATCGACCTGCTTGCCCGCAACACCACATGGACGATCAACCGCGATACCGCGCTCGGCCTCAACTTCCGCTACGTCAACTACTATGACGGCCAGGGCTTCATGATTCCGAAGAGCCTCAACGTCAACTCGGCTCTCGAACTCTCGGGCGCTGCAGTCTGCGTCCAGTCCGGTACCACGACCGAGCTCAACCTCGCCGACTACTTCAAGGCCAACAACCTGCAGTACAACCCGGTCGTCTTCGAAAAGCTCGAAGAAGTAAACGCCGCCTACCAGGCCGGCCGCTGCGACGTCTACACGACCGACCAGTCCGGCCTCTATTCGCTGCGCCTGTCGCTCTCCAATCCGGACGAGCACATCATCCTGCCGGAAATCATCTCCAAGGAGCCGCTCGGCCCGGCCGTCCGCCAGGGCGACGACCAGTGGTTCGACATCGTCATGTGGACCGGCTATGCGATGGTGCAGGCGGAGGAATTCGGCATCACCCAGGCCAATATCGACGAGATGAAGAACTCGACCAACCCCGACATCCGCCGCTTCCTGGGCGTAGAAGCCGACACCAAGATCGGCACCGACCTCGGCCTCACCAATGACTGGGCCTACAATATCGTCAAGCAGGTGGGCAACTACGGCGAAGTCTTCGAACGCAATATCGGCGCCAACACTCCGCTCAAGATCCAGCGCGGCCTGAACGCCCTGTGGTCCAAGGGCGGCCTGCAATACGCACCGCCGGTCCGCTGATCGGCAAGGCCGAGACAGGATAAGGCGGCAAATGCCGCCTTATCCTCCCATAAAAACAAAACGCATAAAAAGAAGAAGACCTTAAAACAAGGTCACGGGGAAAGGCCAGCATGACAGATCACGCTGCAATGGCGCCTTCCGAGGCACGGACCTTCAGGTCCTACGTTTACGACCCCAGATACAGGGGCATTTTTTACCAGGTTCTCACGCTCTTCATCGTCGTTGTCGTCGGCTGGTGGATCTTCGACAATACCGCCGAAAACCTCGCCCGGTCCGGCACCGCCTCGGGCTACGGGTTCCTAAGGGGGCGTGCCGGTTTCGACATCGGCCAGGCGCTCATTCCCTATACCAGCGATTCCACCTATGGCCGCGCCATCGTCGTCGGCTTCATCAATACGGTCCTGGTGGCGGTTCTCGGCATCATCACGGCCACCATCGTCGGGTTCATCGTCGGCATCGGCCGCCTTTCGAAGAACTGGCTGATCGCCAAGCTCTGCACCCTCTATGTGGAAATATTCCGCAACATTCCGGTGCTGCTCATCATCTTCTTCTGGTACAAGGGCGTGCTCGACTCCCTCCCCCAGGTCCGGGATTCGCTTGCTCTTCCGTTCAACATCTTCCTGAACAACCGCGGCCTCGCCTTTCCGAAGCCGATCTGGGGCGAAGGCGCCTGGCTGGTTCCGGCCGCCTTCCTCGTCGGCATCATCGCGACCATCGGGGTGGCCCGCTGGGCAAAACAGCGGCAAGCGGCGACAGGCAAGCAGTTCCACACGATCTGGACCGGCATCGGCCTCATCGTCGGCCTGCCGATCCTCGCCTTCCTGGCGATGGGCTCGCCGCTGACCTTCGACTATCCGGTCGCGGGACGCTTCAACCTGTCGGGCGGCGCGCGCATCCTGCCGGAATTCGTGGCGCTCTACCTCGCGCTTTCGCTTTATACCGCCTCCTTCATCGCCGAAGTCATCCGTGCCGGCATCCGCGGCGTTCCGAAGGGCCAGTCGGAAGCCTCCTTCGCTCTCGGCATGCAACCCTCCCAGACGACCCGGCTCATCGTGGTGCCGCAGGCGATGCGCATCATCATTCCGCCGCTCACCAGCCAGTATCTCAACCTGACGAAGAACTCTTCGCTCGGCGTGGCGATCGGCTTTCCCGAGCTCTTTTCCACGACCAGCACGACGCTGAACCAGACCGGCCAGGCGGTGGAGGCGATCTCCATCATGCTGACCGTCTATCTGGCGATCAGTATCGCGACATCGCTGTTCATGAACTGGTTCAACGCCAAGATGGCGCTCGTGGAAAGGTAAGGTCCCATGAATACGAAAAACCTCGCCTATGTCCGCAGCGAAATGCTGGCGCCGGCGCCCGCTCCGCTCAGCACCAGCACGGTTGCCGGCTGGATCCGCGCCAACCTGCTCGCGACGCCGAAGGATACGGCGCTGACGATCGTCGCCATCGCCCTGCTTCTCTGGACGGTGCCGGGCATGCTGCAATGGCTGTTCTTCGACGCCGTCTGGTCGGGCGCCAACCGCTCGGCCTGCACGACGGTCGCACAGGGCGGCATCCAGCCGGAGGGCTGGAAGGGCGCCTGCTGGGCCTTTGTCGGCGACCGTTTCCAGCAGTTCATGTTCGGCCGCTATCCGCTGGACGAACGCTGGCGGCCGATCTTCGTGGCGATCCTGTTCGTGGCGCTGCTCGTACCGCTGCTGATCCCGAAAGTGCCCCGCAAGGGCCTGAACGCCCTGCTCTTCTTCGTCGTCTTCCCGATCGTCGCCTTCTTCCTGCTGCATGGCGGCGCCTTCGGCCTCGACGAAGTGGAAACCCCGCTCTGGGGCGGGCTGATGGTGACCCTCATCCTCTCCTTCGTCGGCATCGCCGTTTCGCTTCCGGTCGGCATCCTGCTCGCGCTCGGACGACGATCGAACCTGCCGGTAATTCGCATGCTTTGCGTCGGCTTCATCGAGATCATCCGCGGCGTGCCGCTGATCAGCGTCCTCTTCATGGCGAACGTGATGCTGCCGCTCTTCCTGCCGACCGGCTGGACGATCGACAACTTCCTGCGCGCGCTGGTCGGAGTGGCGATCTTCGCATCGGCCTATATGGCGGAAGTCATCCGCGGCGGTCTGCAGGCGATCCCGAAAGGCCAGTCCGAGGGCGCCGACTCCCTGGGACTGAGCTATTGGCAGAAGATGCGGCTGATCGTCCTTCCGCAGGCGATCAAGCTCGTCATCCCGGGCATCGTCAACACCTTCATCGGCCTCTTCAAGGATACGTCGCTCGTCTCGATCATCGGCATGTTCGACCTGCTCGGCATCGTGCGGCTCAATTTCACCGACACGACCTGGATCACGCCGGTGACGCCGATCACCGGCCTGATCTTCGCGGGCTTCATCTTCTGGCTTTTCTGCTTCGGCATGTCGCGCTATTCCGCCTTCATGGAACGGCATCTCGACACGGCCCAAAAGCGATAACGGCCGCAAACAAACAATAAGGGGATAAACATGGCTGACGCCCAACCCAAGAAAATGACGGTCTCCACCACCGAGGTCGCCGTCGAGATCATCGGCATGAACAAGTGGTACGGCGATTTCCACGTGCTGCGAGATATCAACCTCAAGGTCATGCGCGGCGAGCGCATCGTCATCGCCGGTCCGTCCGGCTCCGGCAAGTCGACGATGATCCGCTGCATCAACCGCCTGGAAGAACATCAGTCCGGCTCGATCGTCGTCGACGGCATCGAGCTCACCAACGACCTGAAGAAGATCGACGAAGTGCGCCGCGAAGTGGGCATGGTGTTCCAGCACTTCAACCTTTTCCCGCACCTGACGATCCTCGAGAACTGCACGCTCGCGCCGATCTGGGTCCGCAAGATGCCGAAGAAGCAGGCGGAAGAGATCGCCATGCACTATCTCGCCCGCGTCAAGATCCCGGAGCAGGCCCACAAATACCCCGGCCAGCTCTCCGGCGGTCAGCAGCAGCGCGTGGCGATCGCCCGCTCGCTCTGCATGCGGCCGAAGATCATGCTGTTCGACGAGCCGACTTCGGCGCTCGATCCGGAAATGGTCAAGGAAGTGCTGGATACGATGGTGAGTCTCGCGGAGGAAGGCATGACCATGCTTTGCGTCACCCACGAAATGGGCTTTGCCCGGCAGGTCGCCCACCGCGTCATCTTCATGGATCAGGGCCAGATCGTCGAACAGAACTCGCCGGCGGAATTCTTCGACAATCCGCAGCACGAGCGCACGAAACTCTTCCTCAGTCAGATCCTGCACTGAGGAGGCGATCCGAAATGACGGTCACGGGGTGCTTCGGCGCCCCGTTTCCGTTTCACCACTTGAAGGAATAACGCGCCTTCACGCTGGCGATGGGATCGGGGGAATCCGACGTCCTGTCCAGCGCGCCGCTGATGGTCAGGTTCCTGCCGAAATTCTTCTCGACCCCCAGCCCGGCGCCGACCACCCTGAAACCGTTGCTGCCCGAGGCGCGCGCGACCAAGGCCGTGCGGCTCGGCGAATGCGACAGGCGGACGGATTGACTGGTGTCGATGCCGCACCATTCGCGGGCCGTACCGTCGTAGCGCATCGCATAACTGCTCTGCCTCTCGATATCGATCGTCGGCGTGGCGATGTGCTTTTCGTAATAGTTCATCGTGATGGCGGCACTGCCATTGTTGCCGTCGAGATCGAAACCGACATCACGGTTCGCCTGATAGGCCGGCGTCTGGATTTTCGTGGCCGTGAAACTGCTCCAGAACTTGACCGGCGTTTCGACCGGCGTGCCGCTTTTCGTCGTGTTCACGCCCATGGAGACGCCCGCCTCCGGTTCGAGCCGCGCCGGCAGCTTCAGGCCGAGCCTGACGGAATAGCTGGTGTCGGAATTTCTGGAAGGCTGCCAGATCAGCGGCTTGTCGTCCGCGAGCACGGGCTGCGTGCTCGACAGGACCGCAATCGTCAACGCCGCGAAACCCGCGGCAAAAGTTTTGATGCTCATCGATAATCCCCATTCGAAAGCCAATGACATTTGGTACGCTTGGGATGCAGCTCTCATGGCTGCCTGTCATTTTAAGTATATGGACGCAGCTCCGTACGGCTGCACGAGTCGTCGCCCGGCAATGCGTTCCGAAGCGAACATGAATAGTATATGAACGAATGCGGCGCATCCAAAGCCGGAATACGAAAAATTCGCGAATTTGCGGCCAGACGCTCTCTTTCCGCTGCAATGCAGCAACACTTCGAGGACCGACCGCGGGCAGGAGCGCGGAGCGGTACGGCGATATACGGTGTCTCAGGGTCGGACAAAATGAAGGTGGCGACCCCTGCAGGACTCGAACCTGCGACCTGCTGCTTAGAAGGCAGCTGCTCTATTGCTTCACGGCCATTCAGAACGATTCATCCACAACATTGAAATGCCTGATATACAAGGGATTCTTGGCAAATCATACTGCCATGGGATGGCTTGACATTTCATCACCTATCACTGAATTTTGTTACCCCGACGTTACCCCGAAGGCAGGCATGGCAAAGGCACTTACTGTAAAGGCTATTGAATCTCTCAAACCCGAGGCATCGAGACGGGAGATAGCAGACGGCGGACTGCCCGGGCTCTACCTAATTGTGCAGCCGTCGGGAGCGTCAAGTTGGGCGATTCGTTATAGGATGGACGGTAGACCCCGGAAATTCACGATCGGCCCCTACCCCGCTTTTTCGTTGTCCAACGCGAGGGAAGAAGCGGCGAAAGCACTACGCGCCGTCTCAGAGGGAAGAGACCCCGCTGCCGAGAAAGCCGCAAGGAAAGATCGGAACGTCGATCTGGTGGAAGACGCCATAGACGAATTTGTCAAAACGTATGTTGAGAAAAGAAATCGGCCAAACACGATCCGGGAACGCAAGAGGCTCCTCAATAAAGAGGTTAAGCCAAAATGGACTGGGCGCACGATGCGCAGCATCCATCGCCAGGACGTGTCGAAGCGAATCAATGATGTGGCAGAGCGCGCCCCTGTGATGGCGAACCGGCTCCTGGCGCTATTGCGCCTGTTCTTCAAGTGGGCAGAGGAGGAGGACATCATCGAAGCCTCCCCGCTGTCCAAGAAGAAAATCACGGCCCCAGGAAAGGAGACGACACGAGACCGCATTCTTGCTGACGAAGAAATCCGGATTCTATGGCTTGCGGCGGATAAGTTGGGCTATCCGTTCGGTCCAATGGTCAAGCTTTTACTGCTGACCGCGCAAAGACGAAGCGAAGTTGCGCAGGGACAATGGGCAGAGTTCGAGCTTGGGCGCAACGACCAGCTGTGGGTTATTCCGCCCGAGCGATCCAAGAACGGCAAGGAACATTATGTTCCCCTCGCCTCCCCGATGCTTCAAGTCGTTAATGACCTGCCGAAAATCAAACCGACAGGGGACGACAAGGCAAAGCCCGTTTTCTTGTTCACGACCACCGGGAAGACGGCTGTCTCTGGGTTCTCGAAAGCTAAGGCACTCTTGGACAAAACCATGCTGGAAATCGCCCACAAAGAAGCTAAGAACCGAGGCGATGATCCGGAAAGTGTCGCATTCGAGGGCTGGACCTTCCACGACCTTCGGCGGACCGCCGCCAGTGGCATGGCTCGCCTCAACGTTCCCGTACATGTGGTGGAAGCTGTGCTTAACCACCGATCAGGATCGATCAAAGGGGTTGCGGCAGTTTATAATCGGTATGACTATGCAGAGGAGAAGCGAGCTGCCCTGAGTGAATGGGCAACGCACGTCGAGAGCTTGGTCAATGAAAACTCGCGATGAACCCGACCTGTCCACCGCCGAGTTGCTCCTGGCGCAATATGGCCCCAGGGTTCTCGTTCCTCTCGAAGACGTGTGTCGGGACTACTTCAGTCACCTGACGCGGGACAATTTTTTAAGGAAGGTTGGCAGCGGAGAAATCTTCATCCCTGTTGTTAAGGGTAGAACGATCCCAAAAGTGCCAGAAAGGCATTCACATGCAGGATCTGGCGGACTACATCGACAGACGGAGGGAGGCGGCCTTGAAGGAATTGCGCCAGCTGCATAACCTTAACAGGTGAAATACGAGGATATTGTCAATCATTCCACTGGGCTTGAACGATGCCGTCAAGCGCTTCGATAGCGCGCCCAAGCGCTCGATGATTAATCCGTTTGCCGATCCATCCTGCCCTATAGAAATAAGTCCCTGTCCTCGCTGCTTTGTCGAGGTCCACCATCGTCCACCGGATTTCGAAGCAACGGCGCCGAACTTCATCTAAGGCGGGTATACCGGTGAGCTTGTAGGGTTTATTCCTAGCGCGGCTGAGCCCATGGTACGTCGCGACCTTTCGAATATTGATCCACGGCGAATGAGGGAATTCTGCACAGATGTCCTCGGGCCGACCGTTTCGGTATATTCGCCTCAGCTTCGATATCTCAGCAGCTGACCAGATGTGTTTTTTATGCCGAATTCCCAATGTCGAGCATTGACCGTATATGGCAGCGAGGCTTCGATGCGGGAGCATCTTGCACATCGTCCGGTAGTCACCGCGATGCTCGATCAAAATTCGTCGCTCGTCGTCATCCCAAAGCTTGTGGCCCTTCATGTTCACACCCGCGCGCTGCATTCTCCGGCGGGCGCGCTCCCCTGAAGCAGCATTTCTCGTGTAGTAGGCAAGTGACATGGTGCACCTCCTGGTCGGAGGTGAGGTGAAAAACCTGACAAGGCCGTGACGAGACTGTGGCAATCCCAGATTTCCACAGCCGCCTTGACTCTCTTGAGCCTCGTGGCAGGCTTCCGGCATGAGCGCGCGTACGCACTTCGCAAGGCGGATACGACACGTGGGAGATATTCGACACCGAGACCGGCCGGACAGTGTCGGTCGGCGGGAAGCAGCGCGCGGGCCTCAAGCTCGACGAGGCCGACGTGCTGGTGGATATTCTGAACTCTGGGGATCAGGAGCCGGACAAGGAAACGCTGCAATGAGCCGTAACGATGCCATCATCTCCGCCGGTGCGGTCGCTCTTTCGACGGCTGCAACGGTCGCTGCGCTGATCGCGCACCTTCGTCGCATGAGCATTCTCACCGAAGCCATGGAACACGAGATATATGAGCAAGCCCTGATGATGGTGGAGGAAAGCCAGGGGGACGACGACAGTGGAGTTTTCACCGCGGCTCGGGAGCTGATTGAAGAGCATCTAAGGCCAGAGCAGCCGTAGGTCAGGAGGGAGAAGACGCATTGAGTGATGAGCCAGTAAACCGGTACGTCCTCCGTCAGGACGCGCCAGGGTCCTGGGCGGTGATCGACACGCATATTCCAGCCACCCGCGAAAACCGAGTTATCTATCGGGTATCAGAAGCCAGGGCTAAGCAGATCGCTGATCACTTGAACAAGGTATTCATCGAGACGAGGAAGGCGGCATCATGAGCTCATCACCGACTTCGTTTCCGAGCTGGTGCGCGCCGCGAAGAAGTCGACAAGCTTTCCGGCCACTCGTTACGCGCCGGGTTTTTATGACGGCCAAAAACCGGGCCTCGATCAGCCGCATCATGGAGGTCACACGGCGTCGCTATCCGCGCACCGTAGAAACCTACTCTCGTAAAGCCGATCGGCATGCTGGAGGGATGGGTTTCTCTAAATCAAACTCTTGCTTTGTCCGGATTGATGAAATCTATGTTTTCAACCTCCATGTAATCGCGACGTGGCCGTCTAAACATGCTGCCCTTCAACCGAACTGGCCGATGTATCTTGAATTCATCTTTTGCCAAAAATGAATCGAAGTATTCTTTCTGAAATTTGCACGTAACCATTTTACCTCGGACCGACAGTACCAGAAGTGTCGAGCTTTTTGCCGTTATGCCGTCTATGACTCCGCGCTCAATCACTGCATTTGCCTGAGCCACCGCAAGCTTCTGCTTGATGTCGGCGCTTGTCTTCTGATCAAAGACAGCCGTCTCAATTCCGTTTTTGCCGAAAGCGGTGAACTCCACCGAATCGATATCTCCATCTGGCTGCGGTAGTATGTCGGCAAGAATGTCGAGGAAACTAAAATTATCTGAGGCATACTTTCCATCGATCTTGTCGTTTTCGGCCAGCCCCTTTAGTTCAACGATCCGTTCAGCGAAGTCCTCGCCAAGATGCTGCACTGCCGTCTCGAGTTGCTCACGACTATACTGCTTTAGAGCCTTGGTGCGCCTGATAGACGCCATATTGATGACCGGCTCCTTAACTGCAATCACCAAGCTGGCAAATTTTGGAGGGGCGATCTCAAAATCAAACGTTGAGGTCCTCCGATTAAGGAGCGGGACCGGCGTTAGTAACTTCCGAACAGCATCAAACGCCTGATCCATCAAATCTTTGAACTTGCCGAAGGGAATGCCGTCCTCTGTCAATTCTGGCCCCTTGAACTTGATGGCCAGCATAGACGATGCTTGCACTAATGAATCCGGCACACGCCCGTGCCAGTGATACAACCCAAAACCTGGCTTTGCGAAGAAGCGGGCCGGCACATCGACTCGATCACAGCTCCAGTAACTTGTAACCCGAAAATCGTCATCCAGAGATAGAATCCAGAAGGATGGGCGGTCAAAGGCTCCGAACACCGACAACTTGCCGTCCCTAAGAGCCTGGATGGTCCGCTCGTCTGTTTGGCATGCGATGTAGAGATGTTTGTTTTTCCGCACGGAAACCTTATTGCAGAGGATGTCCACTAGGCCGAGTTTCGCCCGAAACATCATTGGGCCATCGTATTCGTAAAGAGTCTCTGACGGGTCTATTACCTGTCCATCCAAGTCCCCATCGGCGGGGCGGTCCAAAGTCCACATACTAAGCGTCCTCCTCGACGGGAGGTATGATGACGGCGAATGCCGGCGCCAGATCAACGTTAACATAAGTCCAGAAGGTGAAATGCTGTGGCTGCTTTTTCGAAGGACTAGCCTTTAGAACACCGTGATTGTCATCCATATCACCAGCAGCGATGAAACGCTCTTGAAAGTGGGGGATCACATTTCGAGCGTGTTCAACGGCATCTAAATCGCACCATACAGAAAGGCCCCAATCATCACACTTGGCTTTGATTGGCTTAACCTTCCCCATTTTGACGTATGACATGAAGTCATCATTCGTGGGAGGGTCACTCTCAACAGCCCGGTAGATAGTGCAGTTTGCCACCTCTGCGTCGTCCGGTGGACAGGTGCCGTTGAGGCACTCAATCATTTCCTGGTCGAATCCCATGCCCGCCCCCAGCGTTCTTTTTGTGAAAGGCATGGCATCAAAATACTAAAAGTCAATTAGTCGTTGTGCTTGCTGATGCGATACGTTCGCATCGTGTGCAAAAAGTCACTTAAACAACCGACAGCGATAAGGGTGAAAATTATCGTTACTGTTGAAGCCACCGAGAGTGCTCCTGCGTCGTCGCTCAGTCATCCACAACCGCAGCAAGTCGCCTATCCACGATAGCCAGATCGATCAGCCTCGCCTCTTCAGTTAGCACTCGGATCAACTCTTCCGGTGTGAGATTTCGAAGAGTGACCTGGTAGATGGCCATCGGCCAAAGTTGAAAATCCTTTTCGCCATCCTCTTCTGCATGCCTTCGCAGCGCGGCCCGAAACTCGCTGGCCGCGTGCTGGCAGTCCTCCAAGGTTCGTTCAACTCCCAAGTCCTCGTCCGACCCCGACCTGAATTGTTTCCATCCGTCCCTCCTGTTGACTTCGCCATCCAAAACTGAAGATGAAAGGAACCATCGCTGCTGTGAACTTAGCCAGCAAGGCGATCGAGCGCGAGTGATATGAGCTATGGCGGAAATCCACGAGTTCCCTAAGACAAAAACCCAACGCGAGGCTGAACAGCGGCTGATCGAAGCCATGAGGAACGTCAATGACGCTATTCGATCGGCGGCGAAATGCGGGTTTGAAGTCTCGATTGTGCCGGTGACAGCCTTCGCGACGTATAGCGCCGATCCGCTTCCGCTGGTGAACATCCAGGCACATTTGCCCGGGCGACTTTCGCGGCAAGAGGTTGCCGACTTCTGAGCGCATGTAGTTGGTGGCGCTATCCGGATGCATAGACTACGGGAACGAGTTCAAGCCGCGACGGCGGCGGTTTTCATATCCGTCAGTGCGGTGCGGCCAGCGATATCCCGGTAAATTTAATCGGACATTTACAATTACTGGTTTCAATGCTCCTAACCGGGAGACAATCATGAAGTCCGCAATCGCATTGCTTTTCCTCATCGTATTGACAGCTTGCCAGACGGCGCAGGGAACCAATTCAGGGTTTGCCCTGTCGAACACACAGGGGGCCGCTTTCACGATTACAGGCAGTTCGGCTGTATCCCCTGAACAATTGAAGAAGGAAATGACATACGAGGCTTCTAAGGAAGCCCAAAGGCGAGGCTACCCGGTTGTTGCCCTTATCAGCAACTCGCCCGTGCGGACGGAAAACGGTATACAAAAGATGACCGCCTCCTACATGGGATTAAACAGTTTCGCGGAAGCAGGACAGAGGCAGGCGCTTGCCGCCAACGCATATGTCGAAACCTATGACGGTTCCGATCGCAGGCAAACAGCAAATCCCAGCAAATACGGCGGTGGTCTGTTCTACCCGACCACGCCAGAGGGGCGCGCCTTCGATGCAACCATGGAAGCCATATCTCACACAGCGTTTGGTCGATATTGACCGGCCGCATGGGCGTGCTTGTGAGATCGACGCAACCAAGCCGCGGATGTCCTAACGTCAAGGCGAGGGCTGCGCGAGCCGCTGGCGCTCGATACGGTCGATCCTCTCCCTCAGGTCAAGCAGGATATCCCTCGCCCCATAGACGTTGCCCTGTGCCTGCTTAACATCGTCAAGCTGCCGCTGCTGGTCGGTGAACCGCTGATCGTAGCTGGAAAACACGCGGTCGAGTTCTTCGCGCGGCACCTGGGCATCACGAAGCTCTTTCACGCCGGCATCGGTCCTCGCGCGATCCTCGGCGGCGCGTGCTGTGCGCCATTCCATCTCATCGCGGGTGACCACTCTACTCCCCAACGCGGAAACGCTCGCCTTCAGGTCGCTGGTCGCTTCGCGGATCGGAAGGTAGGCGAGGCCGCCCAGCATGGCGGCAAAGGTCAGGGCCACGCCGAGCGCCTGCCATTGCGGCTTGTTCCTCTCAGCGAGGTTCGTGGACAAGGCCGCGATCGAGGCTCTGGTCTCATTCGCCAGCGAGGTGACCGCGGCTTCCATCGCCTTGAACCCGGCCCGCATCTCCGATTCCATATCGGTCTGCCGGCGGCCAAGGTTGGTGACCCGCTCCCCGAGCTGGGCCGTGACGGCGTCAGTATAAACGCGGTGGTCGTTTCCGTTTGCCATGTCGTCGTTCCCTGCCATCAGTCCCCATGCCCTTTTCGTATTCGAGAATTCAAAAAGCGTGGAAGGGCAATCGACCAGGCTGCCGCACCATTGACCCCTTCTCGCTTCTCCATAGAGTGAAGCCGCTTGCCTTCACGTGATGAGATACATGTTTGTAAGCGCAGCGGCCGGAACGTGGAGCTCCGGCCGCTTTTCTTCGGCGCCCCGTCACCAGAACCACGACACGAAGGCCGCGAGACAAGGCAGCGCGAACGGTTGAATATGCAGGAAACGCATTGGCGACCTCGCCTGTTGTGTTATGCTGGCCTGCGGAGGCGCGGTGATGCCGCATTGCACAGGATGCGAAGACACGGGCTGGATATGCGAGGCTCATCCGGATAGACCGTGGAGCGGACCAAAAGCGTGCCTATGCGGGGCACCGGGTATGCCGTGCCTCCGCTGCTCACCTGATGCCGATGTGAATGTCTCGCCGGAAATGCCGCCCAATGTGCGTGCAATCTTCCGATCAGTGGCGCGCCCCGCCGGCAACAAGGTAAACTGATGGCATTTCATGCTTGCGAAAAGTTGCAGTCATTCAGAACGCGACCGGAACGGTTTGCTAACGGACCGCGAACCCGCGCCTTCGACCGCTCGATGTCTCACCCCGAATGGGTGACGGGATTTGCCTACTTTCTGAAGTAGCAATATCATCGTTCAACTCAATGTCGCAGATGCTCGGTACGATCGATGAACGGATTGCCCGAACGAAACCTGGAGGCGTCTCTCTCATTGTAGGAGGGTGCATTGGTAATCGAGATTTGCTCGGTCTGCGGAAGACCGTTTCACCTGTTCTCCATCGAAGATAAGTCCCGGCCGATCAGGCAAACGCACGTCATTTGCCCCTACGGGAGCCACGTTCACCGATCGGAGACTTCAGCTCGCACTTTTGTGTGTTTGCCGGACAGGGAGGCTCAACGGATCGAACCTCCGCATCAGCCGAACCCCCATAACGGCAAGTCTCACATGGCGTGAGCCATAGTTGTTGTCCGGCCGGAACATTCATGCGCGGCGAGAGTTCTGACCTACTTTCCAAAGTCACTCCCTCGGCCCGCTTGTCACGGGCCATTTTTTTCCCGGAACGAACTGGCTAGTCGGCTGTTCGGGCTGTTTCATGAGAGCGCATCACTCCTGATCATTGTCCACATCTGACCGGTGGAAGGATAAAGAAATGGACGTGCAGGTATCCGCAACTACGATAGCCCCCTATTTGATGGTATTAGGCGCCGCGCTATTGCTCGCTGTCGGTGTGTTCCTGGCAGTCGCTGCCCGGAGAAACCGTACCCGGGGGCAGAGGTCCATTCCTTCGCACCTTCAGACCGGAACGGCAGATAGAACTCTCCGGCAGCCTCACCGCAGGAGAGTAAGCGCATTCCTCGCGGGTCCAGACCGAGACCGAGCCCTAAAGCTCTTCCGGCGGCCAGACCGCATAGTCATGCAGGACACCATCTGCCCGCATCGCCTCCCCGCCGTCGGGCTCGGGAAACGGCACGCCGACAGGGTATTCGAAGGGGTCGCCAAGATATGGCACCACCCACTGCCCGAAGGCATCGTTTCGAACGTAGGACCACGATCCGGTGGGATCTGCCGGCGGCTCCGGGGTCCATGGATTGCACTGATCAGTCCATGCCGCATAGGCGCGGGCTTCAGCTTCTTTCCCGTCGGGGAAGATCACAACTTTGTTCGCCACTTTCACCTCCGTGACATGAGCCATTGATGAAGGCCGTCAAGCTGATCTTGCGGCGTACTGAACGCGCAGATGAGGACGGCGGCCACTCCGCCAAGCCAGTAATTGGAACTGGTCGGGCTGGCGGTAGAACCGCCGATACGGGTCCGATCCGTGTTTGTGGCTGGCGTGACGGCTGTCGTGACAACAGGCGCATCGTCCACGATAATGCTGACGCTGCTCGAAGCGACAATCGATTGCATGACATGACGGCCGGTGAGATCAACGTCCCGGTTAAGGGCCGATACGCCTGCGGTGCCGTTTCCCTGCGATGCTTCGCCCCGGTTCACGCCGGTATTGGCAAGACGCTGCAATCGGCGACTGTTCGCGACATTCCCACCATAGGCGAATGCAAGACGCGGGTTCGTCGTTGTATCCGAGGCAGGAGCCTGTTGATCGATCAGCACGAACACGCGAACTGGCGCGGCACCAACAGGTACACCGGCAGGAATTCCCGCACCGGTGAGAACATCATCCACGCCGTCGAAGACAACGGATGGACGCCCATTGAAGGCGGTGGCCTGATACTGTGGCTGCATTGCTCCGGCGGCTGCCAAAGCAAAGCCGGTGATACGGTCAACCCAGGAGGAGACGAAGCCGCCGGCCTGCGTGATCAGGTCCGCATGATCCGCATCCCACCAGCACAGGAGATTGGCTCCAAGCGCGGCTATGGGGTCATAGGGCGCCCCGCCGCCGTTGAGGACGACGGGGAGCCCCGGGAGGGAAAGGTCGAACGCCAGACGCATTACGAAGCGTTCTTCGGTGCGAAGTAGGTCAGCAGCGCCGGCAGGCCGATTGTCAGTGCGTAGAGCGCCAGGTAGCCGTACCAGGGCGTGTCATCCGGCATGAACGGGATACCGGCCGTACCGGTGAGTGCGCCGCCGGCAGCCGCCGCGATAGCTTTCGAAACCTTCTGCATGGTGGTTCTCCTTTACTGAGCCGCACGGGCTTCCTTGAGGGCGAGAGAGACGGTCGCGTATGCCGTCGCCGCGACGACGAGAGCATTTGCGGCGGTGACGCTTCCGGGATCGGCGCAGATCACCTGCACGCCTTCATAGGCCGCAGCCTCCTTGCGGATGGTCGAGGCCTTGATGTTGCCGGAGGCGGATGCGGCGACGAATGCCGCGTGCGCCGTCTGAATCAGCGCGCAGGTTTTCGGCAGGCTGTTCTTGATCGCGGTATCAATCGAGCCGGTGGTGGTGCATGCGGACAGCGCGACGGCCGCCGCTGCGAGGATCGCAGTGCGTTTCATGTGGTCGGTCCTTGTCGTGAGGTTAGAGGCGGGATTTCACCATGGCGCGCATATGATCGCCGATGGCGAGTGCGCCCTGGATTGAGGTGTCGAAAGGCAGGCGGGAGATGTCCCATTTGCCTTTCTGGGTGATCTTGAGCGTCGGCTGCACTTCGGCGTGGCTAAGGACCGTCTTGCGGTCGACTGGGATGGAGTAGCGGGCGCAGAGTTCCGCCAGCACGGCCGCCAGGATGGTCCACTGATCTCGTGTGATCGGCTGCTTGCCGGGATTGAACGGGCTCTCCACCGCCCCCGCCATGCCGCAGAGCGACACGCCGATGGAGCCGGTGTTGCAGTTGAGGGTGTGGGCCGCGTATCCGGCTTTGGCCTTCGGCTCGCTGTTGAGCGCGATGGACGGCTTACCGCGCACGAGCTTTCCGTCACCCTCAATGAGGATGTGGTAATGGTCCCGGTCCAGATCGCTCGCCTTGTTCTGGCCGGCCGTCCAATGGAAGATAATCCGGGATATCTTCGCATCGGGCATCCAGTCGGCTGGGATCACAGGGCCGGTCGGCTGCAGGAACGTCGGCGGACTTAGCTTGAGGTCGCCGGTTGGGAAATGGATCTGGTCTCTTTGGCGCAATTCAACGAGCTCATCCAGCGCGTTGCCCACGGCTTTGATGCTCTCGCCCCCGAAGTCTCCGTCCGGCCCGTATTTTGGCAACGGAAAGCCGAGCGCGATTAAGCGCCGCTGCAGAGCCTGCACGGTCGTATTCATCAGTGATCTCCGTGTGTTGGAACTTTTCAGATCAGCCGGAGTTAATTTGCGCCGCGGCGTAATAGCTTGGTCACCGGCGCTCGCGGTGAGGTCCGGCGCATCTGCCTTCCTTAATGCGCCGGCCTCTTCTGTCTCATTACGGTACAGAACTGTGGATGTTTACGAAGCGTTAGCCATGCGCGCTAACGGAGCTTGAGCCACCTTAAAGCCGTGGCCCATTTCCGGCACCGCAGTTCAATCTGGTTACCCCACCATCTGCGGACAAAGCTCCGGCACATTACCCCAATTCAGTGCCGGACCTCGCTTGCGGGAAAGCACTACCAAGGATAGCGTAAAAGTTGCTGCGGCGACGGGTGCCCACCTTAGTGTCGTAGCCAGAGGCCGGTTGCGCACGCGCGTTCGCGCCGGCCTCTTGTTCTTCATTGTGACTTGCTAACGCTGATCACTGGAACGGCGCGGTCACGGCGCAGTTATGTATGCTGCGGTCAGCAACCTAATCCCCAGCCCAGCCGCAGCCGGAGGCCGGTTGCGTTTACCTGTCGCGCGCCGGCCTCTTGTGTTACGCCGCCAAGGCCTGCTCCCACATCGTATCGATGTCTTCTGCGGAGATGCTGAGAGCTGCCGCAATGGTCAACAGCGTCGGCGCCAAGCGTTCGAACTGCGTGGCGTATTCCCACTCGATTTGCGCCTCGTCCTTGGCCGGCCCATCGGGAAGTGCCTGGATTGCGGCATCTATTGCGGAGAGCGAATACCCGTTCCGGACGAGGGTGAGGCGAAGTTGCCGAGCGGTGACCGGTGGCATTGCTGCTCTGATCTCTTCGATTGTAGGCTCCGGCGGCGGCGTATACGGCGTGATCGGGAACTCCGGATGGTCGATCATCCATTGGCGCAGCGTCGGGGCCATGCCGTAGGGGTCATCCTGCGTCAGGAAATACGGGACATTTAGTTCCGTTTCCGACACAACGCCTTGGCTGCTGATCGTGTAGTAATCGAGGATGATGTTATACGAATCGGGGGGGTCGATGTTCGGTCGGCCCTCCGTAATCGAATGAACCTGCACTATGACGTAGTTGGCCATTGTGATTTCCTATTGATCAAGCCGTTCGCTGAGCCAGAAAGTTGCCATTGGCATTGCGGCTGCGACGACGCCACGTTCCAACAAGCTTTGCGCCGTCTGCCGATCCGACGAAATCGACGCCGTTAGCGGATAGCCATATGTCGATGACTGCGGCGCGGTTTCCGTCAGGCGCACCAACCACCGCGACGTAAGAGCCAATGGGAAAGGTTGTGGTGCTGGCGCTCGACCCCGTGTACAGCAGATCGGCCAAGTCCATGATGGCCAGACCACCGAGCCCGAGGTTCGACCGCGCCGTCGCGGCATCCGAGGCGCCAGTGCCCCCGTTTGCGACGGCAAGGTCCGTGCCAGACCAATTGGCGTTGTTGACGCTATTGAGCGTGGAGAGCGATCCGAGGCCGAGGTTCGTGCGTGCCGCTGCGGCCGTGGTCGCACCAGTACCACCTACGTTCAGGGGAACGGCCGTGCCGTTCCAGATGAGGGCGTTACCCGAGGGCGATCCGAAATAGACGTTATTGGTGTCCATCTCGAACTGGATTTTGGTTGCGTAGGTAGAGCCGTCAGGCGACCCGTCGAATCGCAGATTGTTCGCATCGAACAGGATGCGGACGTCATAAGAACCAGAAGTCGTGTCCCTCATGTAAAGGATAGGGGCGGCATTCTGAATTACCGGGTTGGACGTGAACGTGACGGCGCCGGAGAATGCAGCAGAGCCAGACCATGTGTTGTTACCGTTCAACAGCGGAACAGCACCGCCCGACGTGCCCGTATTGACCAGAGCGGCGGACCCAAGGCCGAGGTTCGAACGGGCGCCGGCAGCCGTCGTCGCGCCAGTGCCGCCTTCACTAATGGCCAAAGCCGTTCCAAGAGAAAGCTGGCCCGTGATGTTGGCATTCCCGGTATCCATGTCGAACAGGAAGCGGTCGGCGTTGGCAGTGCTGTCCACGAATACGACATTCGCAGAGGCGGGGGCCACGACATTCAACCGGCTACCGGTGACCGTCATGCCGTACGTGCCGGTTCCCGGCGTGCCGTAGAGGGTGATATGCCGCGACGTGTCGTTCGCCGCCGAGGACGTAGCCGAGCCAAACTGGATGCCTGCGCCGAACCCCTGCGACAAGGACCAAGTGTTGGCAGCATTCAGGAGCGGAACGGCGTCTCCGGACGTGCCCGTGTTCTTGATCGCCGCACTGCCGAGACCGAGGTTTGCCCGCGCCTGGGTGGCATTGGTTGCACCGGTACCACCTGCCGAAATAGGGCGAGCGCCGTTCAGATCCTGTGCGATGTCGCCCGCAAAGGTGTTGAACATCGTGCTCGAAATCGGCTGGTTCGGCGTGCCGCCAGTACCGGGCGGGAGCGTATAAACACCGGTCGATGGATTGCGAGGCATTCAAGGCCCTCCAGAAGAAAAAGCCCCGCAATTGCGAGGCGGTAGGGAATGCTGTATTTCAAGGCACATGGAGATCGATCACGACCCGAACGAACCGAAATTCGACCGCGGCCCCGGGCCGTGGCGGTGGGTTCTCGTGATTATTGCTCTGGCGTGGGTCTGGTATCTTTACTTCATGCCGTTCAACTGGCCGTCTATCGCGCTGGGAATCATGACCGGCGCCGGCATCGTCGCCTGGGCGATTGACATCACCGGCAACAAGGTTCCCGATTTCATGAAATCAAAGCCGCCCCGCTCCGGCCGCTCCTGAGGCGATGAGAGCCGCAGCGACACGTGCCCGCATCTGATCTGCTTGCGTGAGGCGCTGTGATCCCTTTGACAGGATGCGCAGCGCGGCATCCGGATTTGTTTCAATGATTGTCCTGGCCATGCGCTCGATCACCGCCGGCGGCGTTCCCTTTGCCGTCGACATCGTCTTCTGCAGGCCGTTCATGAGCGCTCCGATGTAGTCCTGCCGGAAGAGCGAGGACATCACGCCAGGGTCGAGCTTGCTCATGTCTGCCGCATCCGCGAGATTGTCGGCCGTCTTGGAGCCGCCCAAGGCAGCCGCAGCGGTATCGAACATCCGCTGTTCCCGTCCGATCCTGCGGCCAAGCCGATCCGCCTGATCGGGAGCGGCGAACGCCCGCAATTCTTCCTCATATTTCGGCGTCTGGAGGATGCGCGCCTTGTTCGTGGTCGGAGACATCGAGGCGGCTTCCAGCCGAGCGATTGCCGGATCGGCGTATCCGGCGCGGAATGCCGCCTGCTCTTCGGGCGTCATAGCGCCGAACGCGGACAACGTGTCGTCAGCACGCTGCGATGGTCTGAAGGCAGACCGGCCGGCCTCGACAGCTTCAATCTTGCGGGAATCCCGAGCAAACGTATCGCGAGCCTGAGCATAGGAGGGCGAAGCCTCGGCAAGAGCGTTGTCGATCTGGCGCTGGACCTGGTCAAGATAATGTGCCCGATTGCCGGCGCCCTGCCCCTCGGCGCGCTGTATCATGTCGTCAATGTCGAGCTTTGCCCGAAACAGGGTGTCGAAGTCCGTCACCTGGGAATTTCCGTCGGAAATCATCCGCCGGACTCGCGCCAGGGCACCCTCGATCGTGTCGTAGCCGATGTTGTCGCGCGGGTTGACGACGCGGTTGACGCCAGGATTGAGGGTCTGGTCGATCGTTTCCAGCACGGGAGTAACGTTCACGGCGCCGGCATCGCGGCGGGCAGCGGCATAAAGTCGATTCGCCTCTGTAGTCCGTGCTCCGGTCAAGGTGGCTTGGCGCTGAGCCGCCGTGTCGCCTGCTTCCAGCCCCTCGGCGACGAACTGTGCCAGACGCTCTCCCTGCCCCGCCTGACGACGCTGGAGAGCTTCGGCAACCATCTGACGAGCGTCGCTCGGGTTGCGGGCTACGGTGGACATGAGGCGCTGCCCGGAGTACCCCATAGCATCCGCCACGTTGTACATCGGCTGGCCCTCTTCGGCCGCGTATCGCAGGATGCCGGCGATTTCATCCGGGGTTTTGCCAGAGCGGCGGAGGGCGGTGGCTACTGCCTCCCGTGCATATGGTTCCGGCATGAACGGCGCGACGAAAGGAGCAACGGCACCCTTGGCGACCTTCGAGACGCCAGCGACAGCGCCGGGAGCGACTGCACCAATTGCCCCGCCGGTGAGGCCGCCAATTCCAGCGCTGTAAAGCCGGTCCTCTATCCCCTCGCCGCTTCCGAAGCCCTGGATGCCGCCGAGCACAGCGCCATCCACGAGAGAAGCACCGGAGACGCGAGCGAGGCCAGCGCCGCGATCGGCAACATTGGCGGCCAGCGACATCCCATTCTTCGCCAGTCCGACACCGCCAGCCACACCGCCGGCAAGCTGACCGGCCAGGCGGTAGCCGCCACGGTTCTCTGCGTCCGAGGCGTCGAGTCCCCTTTCTTCCGCCAACGCCCGCTCATAGTCGGCCGTCTTGGTATCGGAAGCGAACGGAGCATTGAGGCCCCGGGCAATCATGCCAAGTGGATTGTAATCGCCCGCGAAGATGCCGCGACTGTAATAGTCCTCAGGAGGACGCTGCGTCGTAAGTGGGCCGCTGCGAACTTGGGCCGCAATCTCATCAGCCGTACCGAAGGAAAGCGTATCGGCAGCGCCACGGACGACACTGTCAACCTTGCCCATGAGGTTGTCGCGTTGATCCGGGTCCGAAGCGGGCTGATTGCCAAGATGCGCTTGAAGCGCGGCAAATGCTCCCTCCGGGTTGTCGCCGGTGATCCGGTACTTTTTCCCGTCCGGGCCGGTGATTTGATAGGTCGGCATCAGTTGACCTCTTCAATGGTATAGCCGCCGATCGAGACCGGACCGCTCGGGACAGGAGCAGTTGCCGATGGAGCGGCGCCAACACCTGCCTTCTGACGGACGCGCTGAAGTCCGGACGCGACCACCGAGCGGAGCTCCGACAGCGCCTCGCGGTAGTCCTTTTCGTTCTGCGCCGTGTTGAGTCGCCCCATGGCAGCCGTCGCGCGCTTACCTTCCTCTTCGGTGATCTGGCCGCCACCGCGAAGCATGTTGTAGGCCTGGAGGAAGGATTGCCCGCCGATCTGGTCGATCTTCGATTGGACGCGGGCAGCATCGGAGGTGACATTGGGAAGCCAGCGGCCTTGAACCGAGCCGACCATGCTGTCGAGATACGGATCGTTCATGAGGCTATCGATGCTCGACAACATAAGGTTAGCAGATTCCTCCGCCTGCGGGAGAGCAGCCCGAGCTTCAGCATCAGCCTTGCCGGCGGCCGTATCAGCCGCTTCGCCTCGATTGTCCTTGGCGACCTGGCCGATCGGCTGGCGCGTGATCGGGTCAAGCAGCACCCAATGCGTGCCGGCATCGAGCCGGATCGGTTCCTTCGAGAGAGTAACGCCGTCAGGCATTTTCGACTGCACCACCTTGCCGTCCTTGCCGAGCTGCAACAGCACAGGATTTCCGTTCGCATCCACGCCATATTGCGGGTTGAGACCGAGATCGGACGGCGGTGCGGACGGATTGACCGGAGCGTTCCGGACCTCGCCGGTTCGCTGATTGTAAAGGCGACCATCGTCCAATCGAGACCACGTGCCATTCTCGGCGGCCTGAAGCTCAAGCTGGCCCTTGCGTAGCTGCATCTGGCGCACGGGATCTGCCTCTTGCATCCTCCGCTCGATCATCATGTTGACGAGCGCACGATCCTGCTCCGTGATGTCCGGGCTGGTGGAAATCTGATAGAGCTGCTGAAGCGTAGGGCCGGACGACGGCGGCGGAGGCGCGGGCGGGAAGTAATCGGCCCCCGCGACCTGTTGGGGCTGCTGCATGGGCGCCCCCGCAACGTTCGACGCCGGGCCAACCTCCTGAGCCGGAGGAAGCGCCGGAAGCTGTTCACCGGTCTTCGCGGCCATGGCGTTCCCAACGGTGGTCACGGCCGGAGAGAACTGTTGCGGCTTCGGAGGAACGGCGGCCAGGGCATTCGCGACCGCTTCCCTTCCGCCAGCGACCGGAGCGCCGGCGGCAACGGGATCATAGTTCGGCGCCGAGATAAGCGGGTCACGATAAGGCGCAGGACCGGCGAGCGGCTGGCCCGAAGGCGGGGCGACCGCGTCGATCGCAGCGCTGGCGGTCGGCATGCCGGCGGAAGGATCAAGGCTGGCGACCTCACCCGGAAGCTGAATGCCTCGCGCGATCCTGCCGACGCTGCGGGAATAGTTCGGATCGGTGGCGTAGCCAGAGGCTTGTAACGCGGCAAGCTGCTCATCGAGGCCCTGCGCGGTCCGGAACTTCTGGTAGCGCGGGTTCTGCAAGATGAAATCGCCGTAGCCGCGAACGGAATCAGCCGGGTTTTCGTAAGCCCGGAAGCTGTCACGCACCTTCACCGGCCGGCCGTCTACGTATTCCGTGGTCATAAGACTGTTGCCGCCAGACTGGCCATGCGACTTGATGCCGAACAGGTTGTTGCCCGGTGCGCTCCTCCCCCAGCCGGTTTCCTGTGCGGCCTGAGCGACGATGATGCGGGGATCGACGCCGGTGCGCTTCCCTTCCTCGATCGCGGCCGGCAGGATGGATTCGATGAACTCCTGCTGGTTGCCGGAGAACGACGCCGGCGCAGGATCGGTCGCAGCCAATTCGCCCGCAACTTCCGAATCCGGGATGGCCGCGGACGCCGAAGCATTCGGATCGACCATCGGCGGAGACGACGGCGTCGAGCTGAACAGCGGCGCCATGAGGGCATCCCGGCGCTCCTTAGCAGCGGCCTCCCCCTGCCCGAGTTGGTTCATGCCCATGCGGTATGCAATTGCCTGGCCGACCGCTGTAAGACCCTCGCCGACGTTTCGGGGCGCCGAGCCCATCTGCCGCAACCGCATCGCCTCAAGCATCTTACGCCGCGAGGCAAGTTGCTCCTGCGTCAGACCGGTGCTTCCGCCAAACAGGAAGGATGGAACAGCCATCAATAAAGCCCTCCGCCGAGCCCGAACATGTTCTTGAAGCCCAGGAGCGGCGATATCGAGCCGCCGCCCGGCGCCGCAGGAAATGCGGCCTGCTGTTGCTGCTGCCGGGCCATGAGAGCGTTCGCCACGGCCTGCATGCCGCTTCCCACGTCGGTCGGCATATTCGAGGCAAGCTGAACCTGCTGCTGGCGCATGCGCTCCTTGGCCTGTTCAGGGGTTTCC
This sequence comes from Neorhizobium descurainiae, assembly GCF_051400715.1. Lineage (NCBI taxonomy): Bacteria > Pseudomonadati > Pseudomonadota > Alphaproteobacteria > Hyphomicrobiales > Rhizobiaceae > Neorhizobium > Neorhizobium descurainiae. Next base: position 217,992 of record NZ_JBLFFK010000005.1, on the reverse strand, counting down.
CTGGCCGGGATGTTGAACGACTGCATCATGCGGCCTCCCCGAGCCTGAAAAGCCGGCCGTAATCGACGTGCTTGATGCCGCCGATCTCACGCACCGCCTCCGGATGGTTGTCCTCGACCTCCTGCGCCATGACGCCGAGCTGCATCGGGCCACCGCCCTTGTAGCGGAAGCGGTAGATGTTCTGCCCTTCGACCTCGCCGACCTTCTCGATGTCTTCCTTGGTGCGCTCGTCCGACATGATGAATGCCGAGCCCAACCCGAAAAGGCCACCGAGGAGGCTGTTCGACTGCGCCAACTGGCTGTTGTAGGCGCCCATCTGGTTCGCGTAATTTTGCTGAACCAAGCCCGCGTAATCGACCGTCGGCATCTGCACGCCCTGGGTCGGTACGAAATTCGGGTTCTGCACCTGCGCGCCACCCATCAGGCCGATGATTTCGTTGATCGGCTGGTTCCGAAGCGCGAACTGCTCATTGATGTATTGCGAGCGCGCCTGGTTCTGAGCGTCGATCATAGCCTGCTGGGCATTGAAACGCTGATCCTGCAGCGAATTGTTTCCGGCCACCGCAGTGTTCTGGTTCTGATACATCTGCTGGGCAGCGGTATTGGCAAACTGCGCGTTATTCGCCGCCTGGGTATATCCCTGCTGCTGCGCCTGATTGCCGAACTGGGCCTGAGCCTGGTTCTGGCCGAACTGCTGCTGCTGTGCCTGGTTCTGGAATGCGGCCTGCTGCTGAGCGAGACCGGCGAGCCGCGACTGCTCCTGACCGGCGTTTAGGATTGCGCCGAGCCGCGCATCGTTTGTCTGACGGCTGTAATCGTCCATCGCCGAATTATAGGCGGCAGAGCCGATCTGGATGCCCTGATTGGCGAGCCGCGTTTCCAGGGCGTTGCGGTCTTGATCGAGGGACGGCTGCATCCGCGCCATGAGAGCGTCCTGCACCTCCTGGACATTGGAGGCATAGTCCGTCCCGTAGGTTTTAGTGATGTCGCCGGCACCCGCAATAGAGTTCTGAATATTGCCGGCATTCCCGATCTGCGTCTGAAGCTGCGGCCCGGCGCCGAACTGCTGATAGTTCGGCATGGTCAGCTTCGAAGGATCGCCGGCAGCGGGAGCGCCGCCCAGGGTGAACGGCGTCGACAGCAGATTATTCAGCTTGCCGGATTGGCTCGTCGCTAGCGTTGCCAGGTTCAGGTTCGTCTGATTGTTCTGGTCGAGGATCTTCTGCTGTTCGGGCGAGAGCGTCTGCGTCGCCGTCATGATCGGCAGGTCGTAGGTCTTCCCGCTCGTCGGATCGGTCCACTTGTAGGTGCCGGATTGGCCGTAGGTCAGGCTGCCATATGGCGTCTTCTGGTTGACGTTGCCGAGGATGGAGTTCGCGACGGCGGTCGACACGTTCGTGCCGGTCTGGGCAGCGGCGGTTTCCTGCGGATCGGGCGGCTCAGGTGCTTTAGGCTTGCCGATGACACACCTCCCCTGCTTCCTTCGAAGCACGATAGTTCGAGTAATGATGGTAGTGGGGTTTTGCGCGGAGATAGGCGGCGTTCGCCTCTTCTTCCGTGGCGAAACATCCCAAGTTGATTTGCTTGCCGTTTACCGAAATTCTGGCTGTCCAGCGATTGCGGTCCTTCCGGAACTTGACGCCGACAAACCGACTGGACGAACCGGGGCGTGATGGGAGATTGAAGTTGTTCTCCCGAGGGGAGACGTCACGTAGGTTTGCAATTCGATTGTTGCCGCGGTCTCGATCGATATGGTCGAGCCACTCACCCGGCCATTCTCCGAACACGTAAAGCCAAGCCAATCGATGAGCGAGATACTTGACGGAATCTATGCGGATTGCGCGATACCCGTCACCTCGCAGATATCCCGGCTCCGATCCGGCCGGTGACCGCGGCCCCGCCTCGATACGCGTGAATATGCCGGTTGATGGATCGTAATGAACGACCTCCCTCAGCCTCGCGGCTGTGAGCTTTCCCATATTCAACCTCTATGAAACTTGCCGCCGCGCCATGCGTCGTCGGTCAGCGTGAAAATCCATTCGTCCTCGTCCCGGCCACGCAAGCGCGGGATGAGGTATCGCTGAAAGCCGTATCGGCGGAATATCCGCTGGGTGTGCTCATTGTCTTCGGATATGCGCGCAACGACCAATTGGCAGCCGATATCATCGAATGCATATCGGAAGATGCGATTGAGGACGGTCGGCCGAAGCCAGCGAGGGCTATCCGCCGCGGCCGATATCTCGATGACTTGCGATTCCGGGTTCCAGTTGTGAAAGACGATGACGCCGAGCACATTGCCGTTCTCGAATACGCCCATCGTCTTGCAGTGGCCGAAGCCTCGCCCGCTGTTGCCTATGCGCTCGTCGACATAGGAGACCATGGCGTCGTGCAGCTCGGGATTGAGCGCACTGCCGCCCCACATGATTTCGATCATATGACGAGGGCGCCCTGCTCGAAGGTGATATCGATGCCGACCAGCTCGGCATCCGGCAGATTGGGGCCGTCGCAAGTGACCTGGATTTGAGGGGCGATGGCAAATCCGCTCATCCCGATCGACTCCCACTTCGACTTCACGGACTTTATGCCGAGCGCGTCATCCCAGACCGATACGTCCCAGAGGCCGACGTCCCACAATCCGGGGACGGTCGTCGATGCGCCGGTGTTCGGCGGTGTCGGAAGGTCGATCTGGTAATCGGTCGACACCGACAGGGCCGCGGTGAAGGTCTGGCTGGCGAGGAATATCGACCGCCCCATATGGACCTGCTTCTGATAGCCAAGCGCGCCGAGAGGGTCGAAACTCAGGACCACCGTATTGACATAGGTTTCGCCGTCGTCGGTACCGCCAAGCTCGCACTGCATGATCCGGCCGTCCGACGTGCCGAAATGCGCCCAGTCATCGAATACCGAGAGGCATCGGGTGTCCCAGCCGGTGTATTTCGCCCAGGCGCCGGTCTGGAGGTTTGCCACGAAGCAATAGGGTTCCTGCAGGTCATTCCCCGGCAGCGTGACAATCATCATGCCCTTGGACGGCCATTTCTCCATCTCCCAGGGCAGCGCGCGCCGGGCGAGGACTTCCTTCCTCCATTCCGGCTCAATAGCCCTCGTCACTGCGGACAGGCTCAAAGCGGCCGGGTCCTTTGTGGTGGCGGCGGAGAGCGGAACAATGCCCTCTTCGGTGATGATGAGCAGGTCACCACCCACCGAGCAGAACCCATTCTTGCCGATCGGCTTCGATATGTCGTAGCGGCCAACGAGTGCCCAATCCGCGAGAGTTCCCGGGTCCGCGCCCTGGTAGATCGCGACTTCGCCTTCGGTCGTCACGAACACACATTTATCGTCCATGCCGTCGCCTGCGTCCGTTGACCACGTCGCGCCGAAGAGAAGAGAACCACCACGCTGAAATACGCCGGCCAGCGGCAGCTTCGTCAGCGCGCCACCGATCGAATTGATGGCGAGATACCACGCGTCCATCGTGCCGGTCTGGGTGAAGAACAGGCGATTGCGGTGTTTCCAGACCGCGTTCAATCCCGTCGCTCCAGTCAACGTCGGCGTCGAACTCGCATTCATCGCCTGCCATGTGGTGCCATTGAATGTGCGTGGATCGTCCGTCCCGTTGACCGCATAAAGAAAGACGGCTCCGTTCGCATTGGTCATATGCGTGGTCGAGAAATACCCGCTTGTGAGCCCTGAAAAGGCAGGGGCCGGCGGCACGGTCGGGTTGGCAACGGTCGTCACGTCGTAAAGCGCAGTCGAGCTCGTCGCGAACAGCTTCTTGATCGTTCCCGCCTGATAGCTGAAGAGGCTGACCACAGGGCCGGTTCCGATCGTCGCGCGCCGGGTCGATCCGCCTCGAAGACGAATACCCCTCTGCGTCGGGAACCAGTTCTCCATCATCACGGCGCTGCCGGGAGCGGTCATCATCATGTTTTCGTTGACCACCCAACCGCGCGTCGGCGCCGGAAATGTCTTCGTCTGCATGTTCTGACGGGCGGGGGCCGGAACCGCGGCGCGGCGAAATCCCTGTCTCATGGCGTAATCACCCACGGATATGCGATGGCCTCGGCGCCAACGCGGCTACGTCCCACCGCAATGGAGTTGGAGCCCTTGTCGGCGCCGATCCGCTCGGCCAGCGCGTCCTCGAAATTCGACAGGTCCTCGGCGTACTGCTGCCCCTTGTTCGCCTTCCACTGCCAGATGATGCCGAGCTTCAACAGGCGCTCGTCGAGCAGGTACGTATCTTCATCGGCCGTGAACCCCGTTTTGAGCGAACCGTCGGCCGCCTTCACGATGGTATTGCGCAGGTAGAAGAACTTGACCGTGGCGGCATTGTTAACCACCGGGCGGATCAGGATCTGGTTGCCCAGGATCGTCCAGCCTCCGACGATCTGCTGAAAGTTCTGGACCTGCAGCCCAAGCCACTGGTCGGTGTCGGGATAGTGCGTGAGGGTGGCATAGGGCGACGAGGACGGCCAGAGCTTGGCTTTCTTGAGCATCCGCCGGTAGTCTTCCGGCAGATCGAAGCCCTCGACCACGCCGTCGCCGGTGAGTGTGGCGAGCTTCTTCAGCATCGACCAGTCGTAATTCATGTCAAAGGCGATCCTCTCCGCCATCTCGTTGGCGAGCGCCGCCAGTTCGATATGGGCGCGCTCCGTCGAGGCCATGACGGCCGTAGGAATGCGCAGGCCGATGACCGGCGCGACCTGCTGGAAAACGGAGAGGATCGTCATGCTCAGTTGCCTTCGTTCTTCTTCGCCAGTTCGGCGTTGATCTCGTCGGCCATGCGGACCAGCGTGGCATGGTTCGGATTACCCTTCGGCCGCGAGCCCTGGGCATCCGCAATCCAGTTCTTCAGGTCTTCGTCGTCCCAGTCTGCGAACGGGGATTCGGGCTGATCGTCACCGGTGGTTTCGTCTTCCTCACCTGCCGCCGCATCGTCTTCAGCCTCGGCCGGAGCAACCTTCGCCGTGCTCGATTTGCCGAACTGCGCAAATTGAGCCTTGAGGTCCGCGATCTGCTGGCGAAGATCCTCGTTTTCAGCGGCAAGGCGAGTTTCGACCGCGGAGCCCTCCGCCTTCGCGAGATAGGCCTGAGCCTGCGTCTTCATCTCGCGGCCACCGATCCCCAGCGTCTTTAGCGGCGTGCCGTCGAGTGCGGCCAGTGCTTCCACGGTATGGATGTTCAGCGCCTTCAGCTCATACCGTTTTGCCTGGCTGAGGAACGGCGCTTCGCTCAGCGGCGTGCCGGACTGGACCTGCGCTTCATTGGCTTTGAACTTCTGATAGATGTCCGCCCAGCGCATTGCATAGGTCACCGGCTCGCGAGAGCCGTCCGGCTTGTCTTCCCATTTCCAGACTTCGTGCGCCGGAAAGACTCCGACAGTCTGCTTGTTGCCGGCCATGCGGATTTCAACGATTTCCATGTCGTCGAACTGCGGGCGTCCCATCGCGCGCGAGCGCGCTTCATTCGGCACGGTGTGGATTTTGAATACCGGCACGACAAGGTTTTCATTCGGGTTCATGATCTCGATCCTGTCTGAGAGGTTGCACGAAAAAGCGGGGCACATGGCCCCGCTCTCGATGTCGCGATTTTTGCGATCAGATCGCCGTCTTCTGGAACCAGGCCGTGGCACCGGAAGGAACGCCGCCGGTGCGGGTCGGCGCGGTCCAATCACCGGCGCCGGTCGCCATCGTCATCGCGGGCTCCGTCAGGACGCACACGGCGGCAGAGGCGATGTTGGCGGACGCCTTGGCCAGGATGTATTCATGGCCATCGTCGGCGACGAACTTCGTGCCAAGCGGCTGCTTGACCGGACGATCGGTCGCCAGGGCGATGTTGTTCAGCCCGAGGCCGGGCAGAGACGGAGTGATGAAGCGCGTAGCCATGTCCTGACCTCCTTACGCTGCCGGGTTGGAGTCGATCAGTTTCCACTGGAACAGCGGATTGACCTGGGTGAGTTCGCCCATGAAGCCGATGTACTGGACAACGGCGTCCTGGTTGATCGGCATCATCGAGCGGCCGATCTTGTTGAAGTTGCGTTCCGGATGGTACCGGACGCGCAGCGTGGTGGTGTCGAGCCCGTAGGTCGTGTTGGCCGGCATGTTGGAGCCGATGCCGCCTTCCTGCACGATGGTGGCCTGGCGGCCGGCGCCGAAATACTTCAGCGTCTGGAAGCCGAGTTTGCCGAGGCCGGTTTCATCGTTGATGCGCTGGATCGCAACCGTGGCCGCGTCGTAGGCAGCATAGTGCTCCGGCGACATCAACAGAAGGTTGGCGCCGCGTTTCCCGCGGGAGCGCTGCGTCATGATGCTGTTCAGCATCGGACGAATGCTCTCCTTGTCGACCTGCGTACCGATTGCCGGGAACGACGACTGAGCGTCGAAGGTGGACGTGCGCCACAGGGCGAAATCGGCACGGCTGATGCCCCCATAGGTGCCCGCGTTCGTGACCGTCGGCACGGCGAGTTTCAGGCCGCCGAGTTCCTTCCCGCCGAAGCCGGTACCGTCGCTATGGAGCGAAGCATCGACGACGTCTTCCAGCTCGTTTTCAGCGGCATCGATGTGAGCTTCCATCACGTCGATGATCTGATTGGTGCCGGAGTTCTTCAGGATCTCCTCGTTGGAGAGCGTCACCGCGACGGCCACCATCTTCGGAGTGTAGACGGCGTCGTTGAAAAGCTCCGCCGGAACCGGGTTCAGGAAGTCGTAGCCGTTGTACCAGACCGCGGAATTGGTCTTGTTGTACAGCAGACGCTCGCGGATGTCGGGACCGGAGAACGGTTTCCAGCTATCCTCGGTGCGAAGCTGAGCCAGCAGCGAGTTCGAGTTGGACACCAGGTCCTGGTAGCCGGAGGAACGCTCCTCCAGCGCAAGAGACAGCACCTCCTGGTACTGCTCGATTGGGTTGATAGAGGCCATCTGGCCCTCCTTTTAAGGTTATCCCATCACCTGCTCTTGGGCACGGGCCAGGGATTCACGAATGGAAGATGACGGCTTGCCTTTCTTCGCGGGGTTTGAGCCCGAGGAAGGTGCGCCAGCGACGGATTTCGAGCCTTTGAGGGTCTGAGCCTGCAGGTCTTCGGTGATATTGCCGAGGCCGAGTTCCTCGCGAGCTCCGCTCGTCGAGGTGGCGCCGGTATTTGCGGCAGGAGCGGGGTTGAGCCGTTCCGCCATCGAATATGCCTCGTCGAGATCAGCGGCCATGCCGGTGGTGATCAACTTGGCAATGCTTTCGCTCAGTTCGTCGAACCGATCATGGCTCTCCGCGAACTTGGCGATATCAGTCATCAGCGCCGTGTTGCGCTGGTCCTGAATGGTGGTGGTGACACCGCCGATCTGCTGTTTCAATCCGGCAATCTCCTGCCGGAGAGCGGCAATCGTGGCGTCATTCTGCGCCTGCACCTGATTGGCAGGGCGGCCGGTTACATAGGCCGCATAGGCCTGCGGCGTGAGACCGGCATACTGCAGCACTTCGGCAACCGCCTGCGCCTTGATATTGCCGTCGGGGCTCGCCAGCCGGCGTTCAAGGCCCGTGTATCGGCCGAGCGCGTCCTTGACCGACGTGCCGTGCTGCTTAGCCAATTCGGCATATTCACGGATTTCGCCGTATGCATCGGCATCGGCCTTATATTTCTGATGCCCCTGCTCCAGCTCGCGGATCGCGCGGTGGACCTCCGCCTTGATCGGTTCCGGCGCCGTGTCCCAGACCGCTTTCGCATCGTTCGAAAAGCGATCGGGAGCCGTGAACTTGGCCGTCGAGGGCGTTTGGGACGCCGGCTGCTGCGTCTGAGCCTGAGGCGTGGCCTGCTGGGCCGGCGGCTTCTGCTGCGCGTTCTGGGGCTGCTGCGCGGGCTTTTCAGTCGTCTTGGCCTGAGGCTTCGCTTCAGAAGGCTTCTGCGTGTCCTTCCCCTCCTCCGGCTTGCTCTCCGCCTTCACCTTGGCGGCCGCTTTCTCCAGCGCCTCGCGGGTCGATACCGGCTTCTTCGGCTCCTCCGCCTTTTCCTGCGGCTTGGTGCTGATCGGGTTCGGCGTCTCGACGACCTGCTCATCGGCAGGCGTGTTATTGGAGATCTGGCTGGCCTGTTCAGTGGAGGCGGGCGCAGAAGAGGTATCGGCTACGGCGGGGGCCGCTCCGGCTGCAAAGTCGGTCATGGGGGATTTTCCTGTTTGAGAGGATACGGATTAGGCGTTCAGGTTGACACGCTCGCCGCGAGCATATCGGGCTTGCGCCTTTTCGAGCGTACTCCGGATTGCTTTGCGGTCGGGCTGCTGCTTTTCACGGGACTTGAAGCGGGCGGGGTCGTTGCCGACCTCGACGTATCGCTTTCCTTCTGCGTTTCCGCTGGGATGGTAGGTTGCCCGCAGCGCCGACTTGCTCGTGTAGAACTTGCCGTCAACCATCGACTGGACTGGGTCCATCGTGTCGCTGATCACGCCCGGTACCGGCAGATCGGATGCCGCGAGATTGCGTTCAGGCATGCAATTGTGCGGCCATGCCTCGATTTCGTGCCAGCCACCGCAGACACGGCATAAACGCTGCCTCATCAGACCTCCCACGCAAATGCAATCATCAGGGCGCACATTGGAACATCGCTCCCTCAGTTATAGAGGGCGTAAAACGTGCCGGTCGTGCCGGTCGCGTTGATGCGAACAGGACGAATGTAGAGGATTTGACCCCGCGTCATGACGTACGGCAGCACCGTGCCGTCGATATCGACGACCTGGGCCGTACCATCCTCAGCGCAGTAAACCGCCATCGGCATGATGGCGATATCAACGGTGTTGGAGGGCGTGATCTGCAGATGCCGCTTGGGGAAGGCGGTATCAAGCTGACGATCGATCGATGCCATGCGGGTTCTCCTATGCGGCGGGTACGGCCACGGGGATGGCCGACGCTGCCTGGTTCTCGTTCTTCAACTGCTGGCCTTGCACCTGACCGCTGATCTTCGCGATTTCGAGCCGGAGCTTTTCGATCTCCAGCATGCCCTTCTGCATGTCCTGGGCGTGCTGCTGGCGGTCGGCTTCCATCTTCGCCCGGATCTCATCGAGGCGTAGAGCGTGCTCGGCTTGCTTCGCCTGAAACTCCGCGGTGGCAGCCTGCGCCCGCAATTGAGCATCCTGCTGGGAAGCCTGAGCCTTGAACTGAAGCTCCTGCATCCGCCCCTTGGCTTCCTCCTGGCGAATTTGCATCTCGCCCTTGATCCGCTCCTGTTCCGGGTTCGGTTGCGGCTGGCCAGCCTTCTGTTGAAGCTGCTCGACGAACTCGTCTACAGCGCCATCCAGTTCACGGCCGGCCCTGTAAGGAGCAATCGCGAATTTTAGGAGCTCTCCGGCGAAACCGGCCGATCCTGGGTCGGACGCAACGAGCGCCGAAAGCTGCGTCATCATGGAGCCAAGCGCCGTGAGGAATTCAGTGCGGCGCTGCTTCTCCGCATCCTCATCCGGCTGGATCGTCGAATCTGTCTCGATATCGAGGACGAACGGCCGCGTCCGCTCATCCCTGAGCAGCTTCATAATCTTCTCGATCGTGACCGTCGTGTCGATCTTTGCGAGCGCCGCCTGCCCCTGTTGAAGACCTTGCTGCGCCTGCTGGAGGAGCTGCTGCGCTTGCTGCGGGTTCTGCTGGATAAGCGCCTTCGTCTGCGGATTGGTCTGGGCGTCCTTCAGCTCGCGTTCGATCTGACGAATCTGCTGCTCGATCGGTTGCTTCTGCTTCCGAACATCGGCGTCGGTCGGGATTTCCATCTGCGACATCGTCAGGAGCGTCTTCGACTGGAAGTTCTCCGCGATGATTTCGGCCATGATCCGAACGGTATCGCGGGCGATCCTGACAAGCTCGTCCTGCCGATCCCGCACACGCACCGACCCGTACTGGCTCTTAAGCTGCTGAGCCCCAAGCGTCTCGTTCGGGTCGCTGGCGCCGCGCATGATGTCGGAAAGGCCGGTGATCTGATACACATCGTCGATCAACTGCCGGCGCATGTTGATCAACTGCACGATGGTGTTGATGATCTGGTCGAGCGGCAGCCAGACGATAGCGTCCTTGGCGGCACCACCGCCGAACATCGCCCAGTTACTGACGGGGATGAGCACCTGCCGGTCATCAACGGTCTTAAGCGCGATTTCGACCGCCTCACCGATCTCGCCGGCACCGGCCGGATAGAAGCCCCTCACCTTCACCGAATCCGCCAGCGCCGAAATGCGGCGGGTGAGTTCGTTGATCTCCTCCAACTGGTCCTTGTAGAAGACGTAATCCGGAACCGGGATGAGCGAGCGGCGCTGCGTCGTACCGAATGCCGGTTTCGGGCACGGGAAGAAGCCTTCTAGCTTCAGATGCGGCCGGTCGCTGTCGAGCAGCACGTCAACGCCTTCGGTGACCCAGAAGACCTTGTTCTGGGACTTGCACCAGATTTCCCATACGCCGGCCTTGGTCCGCTTCGTTGCCGCGCCATTATCCCGATCGTCCTTGCGGACCTCGAACGCCGCGCCCTTGTAGGCCTCGCCGGAGTAGCGAAGGAAGCGCCTGCGCATCTCGCGCTTGCTCATCCATGAGCGCTTCGCGACCCAATCGACCTCTTTCCACTTCCGGGCGGGTTCGTGCAGGAAGTCCTTTCGGTCGGCATGCTCGATGCAGACGCGCTCGACCAGCGTATCGCTTTCGGCCCGGCTCTCGTAACGGCACCAGATTGCGCCGCGGGCACTGATGACCAGATCATCGCGCACCAGGCGCATTACGCCATCGATATCCTCGGTCTCGAACGCCACCACGGCCGTGCGCTCAAGCAGTTCGGAAGTCATCTGAGCGAGCGGACGGCGATCCTTGAACCTGGGCGTGACGACCGGCACCGGTGGTCGGGAATAGACCGACGGACCGAGAACCTGCACGTTCGCCCAGAAAAGCTGAAACTCGCGGTCGCGGACGCTGTTCGAAAGGCGCTCCAGATCGGCATAGAGCTTGTCGATCTTGTCGCACTTGTCCTGGTAGGTCTTGAACGCCTTTTCCGCCTCGTCGATCGCATTGAGCCACCAACTGGACGGAGCCTTGGCATCGCCGACAACCTCTTCGGTGCCGTCGATCGTTTCGGCTTCATCGTTCATAGAGAAATCCTCTTACCAGTGCTCGGCATAGGCGGCGGCGGAAGCGGGATTTGGCCCGGCTTCGGTTTCGGCGGCCCTGCGGCTGCCGTCTGCTTGATCCATGGTCGGGACATGCATGCGTAGCGGACCTCGTCGGCGGCATGATCTTCCATGTCGGAGTTCAGGTCTTCGGGACGTGCCTCGTCGTGCTGAAGCGCCGGAATAGTCCGGATCGCGTGAACGCAGGTCTCGAAGAAATACAGCATCGGGCGGCCGTCCTCGTCGCCGTCGAGCCGGGACCGCATCTGATCCCAGCCACCCATGGCGCCATGCTCGGCAATCCGCTTATTGTCGGCCCTGCGGAACGTCGCTCCGTTCGATCCTGTCGTGCCCTGGGCGATGCGCTCGGCAAGGGAAGGTCCGCCATCCTGAGCGAACGCAGCCGGGTCGAGGACGCCATAGCTGATCGTATCCGCACCATCCCGCACGCGAACCTGGGCGCCGACCTTTTCGGCCGTCATCTTCAAGCCCTTGTTGGCGATGAACTTGCCCTGCGGATCGAGCGCGATCCCGTAATATTCCCGGTAACGGACAAGCGCGCCGCGCGGCAACAGGATCCCCGGCCCTGCGATGAACGGCTCTGACACAACGGCATACCAGCCGAAGGAAAACGGCTTGGCCGACCCCCAGTCCCCTGCCCTGAAGCGAAGCCAGTCCTTCGGGATCGTGAACGGCCTGATGACGTGCCGGTCCTTCCTGAAATTGTCGAAGAATGCGCCCTCGATGATGTCCCAGTCACCATAGCGCATTGCCCGAACAAGGCTTTCCGACCCGAGACCCTGAAGGCGGGCCTCATAGCCGGGGTCGCTCTCTTCCATGCTCGGGTTGTCTTCCAAGCGTGCCGGGATGTACTGGCGGAGCATGCCGCCTTCCGAATTCGCCGCGCGATACACCTTCAGAGGCGTGACGCCGTCGATGAAGGTCGTCTTTACGAACTGGTGACCGATCCCGCCCGGGTTCGCGCCGCAGATGATGCGCGGGAACTTGCCCTCATATTGCTTCGGCAGCGTGATCCCGACCATTCGGACGCGGTTGCGCAGGAAACGATAGATGACATCGGTAAAGTGCGTCAGCTCGTCGATCAGCAGGACGTGGATTTCGGCGCCCTGGTATTTGAACCGGTCCTTCTCATCCTTGCAGTGGCAGAGATAAATCTTGCTGCCGTTCCAGAAGCGGATTTCGTCCTCGACGATCGAGACGAACTTGCAGTCCACCCAGCCGGCCAGCATCGAGCGGAAGCCGTTGGGCCCCTCGATGTGGTTCTTGATCAGGTCATCCTTGATGCGGCGGAACAAGTAGACCTGGAGCCCGGGGATCGCCGCGCACCACAGAACGGCCGCGACACGCATCAGGTGGCTCTTCCCTCCGCCAGCCGCACCACCATAGAGGATCTCGGTCGCTATGCTCTCCAGCGCCGTCATCTGCTTGGGATGAAGGTCGAAACTGAGCTGGGCGTCAGCCTGGCTTGCCATTGATCGAGATTTGCGGCGTGAGGGTCAGTTTGCCATCGACATTCAGATCGAGCTTCTCACCGTATTTCTTCGGCAGAAGCTTCGACGCCATCCACTGACGGGTCTTGATGCGGAGATCGGACCGTCGAAGAGCCTCGCCATTTTCCTGCCAACCGATGCTATCCCCATCGGCCTTCTTGCGCTCCATCCAGTCGTTGCGGCCGTCGTCGGCGATATCCAGCATTTCATCGAAGAGAGCGTCGGCTTGGGCTTCGCGCGCGTGCGTGTACTTGGTCCGGAAACGCTCGTTGTCGGCCAACCATGCGAACACAGTTGACTTGGACGGAAATCCTTCATCGTCGCATATCGACCGAAGGCTCTCCCCGTCCGCGATGCGTTCGCAGATCGTATCCGCCAATTCGTCGCTATAGATCGTCGGCCTTGCCATTCTTACACCTATGCCCGTCTGAGGGGCTGCTTTTGCATTTTCTGTAGCACTTTTATCCTTGGCGCGGCACATTAAATGTGCTACACAAAATCATGAAGATCACTTATGACGAAAACAAGCGCCTGACCAATATCGAGAAACACTTCGGCCTCGACTTTGCCGATCTCGATATGGATTTCTTCGAAGGCGCGACGGTCTATCCAGCAAAGGACGACCGCCTCATGGCGATCGGTGAATTCAAAGGCCAGATCATCCTCGTTGTGATCTTCAAACCGCTTGGATCGGAAGCCATTTCCGTAATCTCAATGCGGCACGCAAGCAGGAAGGAAAGGGAAACCTATGGCTACTAAGTTTTCAGCGAAACGCCCGCTTACGGATGCGGAAGAAGCCGAAATCCAGAAGGCTATCGCATCCGATCCGGACGCCCCCGAAGCTACCGATGAGCAGCTTGCCAAGGGTAGGCCGTTCCGTGAAGCGCTACCTGACCTAGCAGCGAGCATTGACCGGGCAAAGCGAGGGCGCCCGCGGATAGATAAGCCGCGCCAGCATGTGTCTTTGCGTCTCGATCCCGATGTTATCGACCACTACAAGGCAACCGGTAAGGGTTGGCAGAGCAGGATGAATGATGATCTACGTAAGGCTGCCGGCCTGTAGGGACTGGCATGGGTTAATCTTAGGAGTATGGGATGTGCAATGCGGTGATTGACGGTGAGCGCGCTTACGCCACCCCGGGCGAACTCGCTAAATTCGTCGGCGCCGAAAACCTTGTGTGGCAAGATCATAACCCCTTCTCCAGATGGCCTGCTGGGGAGGACTGGCATCGAATGGACCTATGCCTGTGCCCTATCGACCTGAAGCGGACATTGGAAAAAGCGGGATTCGACTACAAGCGAGGCGTTGACCCGATGGAATGGTTCATCGTCAGGAGAACCGAAAGATAGAGCTCCGTCCGGGGAGGCCGAAACATCACGCGCAACGCGCTCCCGAACGATTTGAATTGATGCCCCAGAGGCAGGCTCCCGGCAGGATTCGAACCTACACCTTCCGCCCCTCGTCGGGCTGCGGATGCTCTATCCGGTTGCCGCTACGGGAGCCTGTTTGCCCTCTGAGAGAGACCGCAAGGTTACCAACCCATGCGACGGCTGTTTTCGTGCTTGAAACGAAAGTCTCCGAGCCATCGGAGCGCGGTCATCCTCGGCCACTACGAGTAGCCTAGCCACCATCCCTGCATGTCCTTTGATCCCCGAACGGCTTCCGCGGTGAATCAAAGACCGCCTGTGGATAACGGTGGATATCGTAGTTGCAGTGCACTCATTATTGCCGACTCATCCGAGCAGTGGTCATCTTGGCGCGCAACCTACAGGAGATGATCAACATGAATTTCAAAGAAGGTGATGTCGTGCAGTTGAAATCAGGTGGCCCCAAAATGACCATCAACAACATCGGCAAGTACAACTACGCAGACTACCAAAGCGCGAATTGCGACTGGTTTGTCCAAGATAAAGCCCCTTGGAAGAAAGAAAGCGGCGTATTCCCTATCCACTCCCTGAAAAAGCTGGACTGAGCACGGATCAACGTTTTTCAAAACTGGCATAGGTTAACCTTGGGGAAATGGGATGCCGACAGCGCTCGAACTGCATCGAGAAGAAATCCAGAGCCGCATTGACGAAGCAAAAAAACTACTTGCTTTCAATGAGAACTACCCAGCGAGATATTTCCGCCGCGAAGGGGCCGGCCCAGAGATCGACATCACGAACGATATCAATAACGATCATAGGAAGCTGATCGAGAGCTATACCGCCTTGATCCGCACCATTGACGAGATGATCGCGCAAGGGCGCTAGATTCTCGGCCCAATTGTCCGCCCTCATGCTCGGCGGTAGTAACGGGGACTCTGCGACTTTCGGCGTTTGAAAGACCCCGAAGCCACAAAAGCATCGGGGCCTTTCTTGCATCGGCGTTCTCCACATGTTCCAATCCGATTGCGAAGCCGAATCAAACTGGAGATGCCAATGTCTTTAGGACTCAGCTTGGGATTGTCCCTCGGCAACCCAATTTTATCCCAACACAATCGCCAGCCGCCGAAGCCTTCTGTAGCCGATACCGCAAAGGCGGCGATCGAAGCGCGGGTGCGGTTCAAAGCGTCGTATGATGGCGCGAACCTCATCATAGAGCCCTACGCGCTCTTCAAGACGGACAGCGCAACGGTGATTAATGCGGTGGTTATCTACGCTGACAGCGAACAATTCCGAGACTTTGAGCCCCAATATCTGGATATTTCAAAGCTCTCGAACCTCGTCCCGTTCAACGAGCCGTTCTTTCCCAACTGGGCCTTTCGGGCTGACAGGATCGACGGACTTATCGAACTTATCGCGGCCGTCGAACTCGTTGAGTATCCGATCAATAGCCCCGAGACTTAATCTGGCACTATCGTAACCCGCGAGGAGATCGAGATTACGGAAGGCGCTCAATCCAGATGAGGCATGCCAGCGGATTTCACCAATGGCACGCCTTAGCTGCTCTTCTTTGCTCATGATATGTCTCGGCGGTCAGAATGCTTGTGAGCCTCAATACGCTTGGCTATGGTGATGCATATTGTTGGAGTAACACCTATGCCGAGCACCCAGAAATCACTGTCTGTCACCGTGCGCGCCGATGACCAGGGCCATTGGGTCGAATGGACCAATGGCGATGAAACCGGGTCGCTCGGCCCTTATCAAACCTCGAAAATGGCCGAGGACGTGAGGACCGCCAAGGAGCGAGAGTTCTCCGAAAACAAGCGGCATATCACGGACGTATAAGTCAGATGTAGCCGATTGCCCGCAGATCAAGCTTTATGATCACTCCTCAAGCCCAGAAGCGCCAGCAACGCCTCTCGCTCCGGCCCATACGGCCTCGTGTTCAGAAATTGCTCAACTGGTGTGCGTGTCTCGTGGCCGCCGGACGATAGATTGGCTCGATGAAGAACAAAGGATTCTTCGCTAGTCTCATCCATCCCCAAGAACCACCGGTCGCCATTGGAGCTCACGGCAAACTCTTTCAGATTGG
The DNA here is from genome assembly GCF_051400715.1 of Neorhizobium descurainiae. Classification (NCBI taxonomy): domain Bacteria; kingdom Pseudomonadati; phylum Pseudomonadota; class Alphaproteobacteria; order Hyphomicrobiales; family Rhizobiaceae; genus Neorhizobium; species Neorhizobium descurainiae. The sequence goes on along the minus strand of NZ_JBLFFK010000005.1, from coordinate 201,913 downwards.
CCATATCCGTATCCTCTTCGAAGACGGATATGGGGCGGCCTGACGAGAAAGCAATTATGGCGCTATCTCTTCCCCGTAACGAAGAGATGGACGTATTTCTGGCTGCGCGGAGAAGCGACTAGCTCCCCCTATGGCCCCGTGGGTGGCTCGATGGTCCCCAACTGCATCAGGCGCAAATCAGTTGTGCACAATCTAAGCGACAAGCTTGAGATTGGCAATACTCAATTCGATTTCCCTCGCGGTACCAAGGGCCTCAACCACAGCTTTGATGGCTTTCTTGCCCTTGGGCTTTACAACGCTGGCGTAGTGTCCCGCTAGCGGACCCGACTGGATATAGACACGGCTGTCCGGCCTCAGAACCGTGATCGACGGCGGGCGCATAACGTCGAAGTCCCCCCTGTTCTGCGCTTCACAGATATCCTGAACCTTGGTCGTCGGGATAGCGATAGGCCCGTCTGTCCCGCCCAACACCGCCACCACGTGATCCATGCGCCGCAGGCAATCGAAATCGACCGGTTCCCGGAGGCAGGCAAAGACGTAGTTCGAGAAGAGCGGGAATTGCCGCATCATCCATGTCTTCGTCTGGAAATGCCGGATCTCCCGTCGCATCATCGGGCATATCGCGTCGATGCCTACGGCGTCCATTTCTTCCAGCGCCTTGATCTGCCGGCCAGGGGCCGATTTGACGACGTACCACAAATTGGAATCCTTCTTCGAGGCCTCGTTACGAGCTAACATTACATTAGCACAGCATTGGAATCGTTGCACTATTCTCCCAGCTATTCCTTCATGATCTCCCGGAACTTCCTTGTGAGATAATCGCCGCCATCCTCACGGAATTCCGCAGAATTCCGCGGAGTGTCACGGGACGTAATGTTACAGGAACGGGTTTGTAACGTGACGGTAACGTTACGCATCGCCTCGACAGAGAGCGCATCGGCGCGCTCGTTGCCCGTGATGCCGGCGTGGCCCTTGCACCATGTCAATCGAAGCGGATAACGCTCAAGAGCAGCGTCGAGCAATTGCCATAGCTCCAGGTTCTTGACCTCACCTTTGCCGCGCTTCCACGCTTTCGATTTCCAGCTAAGCCGCCAGTCGTTGCAGCCGTTGACCACGTATTGGCTGTCGCAGTGAAGGCTCGCCTGCCGATCCGGGCAGCTCCTCGCCAGCCACTCCAGCGCCCTGAGAGCGCCGGTCATTTCCATAATGTTGTTCGTGGTTTGTGGCGAGCCGCCGCTTTCGGCGTGGATTTCCTGCCCATCCTTGTAGACGACAAAGGCCCACCCACCCGGCCCGGGATTTGGCTCGCAAGCGCCATCTGCGAAGAGGTGAAGGCCGGCTTGATAAATGCCGTGGTCGATCGCCAGCGGCTTTTTATTTTTTTGCTTGAAGGGGAACTTATAGCTCAACGCTTGCCGCCCTCATCAAGTAGGATTTGCCGATCAAAGCGAGCATACCACGACGCCTTGCGCTGATAGACGACTTCTCGTGCAGCCACGATATCACAGACGCCCGTAATGCAGCGCGCCGCCGTCTCGTTCGCGCTTTCCATGGTGGGATAGAGGCTGTCGCCCCAAACCTTCCAGCCGCCGGCCCCGTTGGGGACGACGATGGCAAAGCCGGCGCGGAACTGTTGTCCTTTCTTGTCCAGCAAAGTCCAAGGCCAAGCCTCATCGATCTTCAATTTGGTTTCGACCCGTTTAAGCATTGTGGAGCCCCATTTTCACTACCTCCTCCTGTACTCTCTCGCGCGGCGCCTGGTCAGCGCGCGCCGTTCAGGCGTCATGTAGACGTGGGCCGGTCTCCAATTGATCGGCTTCGCATATACCACGTCGGGGATATCCGTGCGGTACCACCAGCCATCGGCATCCAGGACGAAGTAGCAACCTTCAGCCGGGTAGTGTCCGCACATATCGTCAAACAGCAGATCGGAGATCAGACCAACCCTCGCCTCTGACATCGGGCGCCAAGGGTTTTCCCGGTCGTGCGCTTCGCGGGCTTTGCGTTCAGCTATCGTCATGCTGTTTCCCCCTTCCGCGCCGAGGCAATCCGCATCATTTCCCGCTGCACCGCGTCGTGAAAAGCCCGCACCTCTTCGGCTATTCGATCCTCCGAATAGCCGCACTGCTGCATCCCTTCCGCCAGATGCCGAACTTGAACCCGCCAGTAGCCGGCCGCTTCCGCGCCGTGTCTGCTTTCCAGCACTTCCGCTACGCGACGAATTTTTCCGATGCGGCGCACAAGGGGGAATGCGATCAATTTGCAATCCATCACGCCGCCTCCTTCTGTTTTGCCGAAAGCATCGAGTCTGCTTTGGCAGGCGTCAGGTTCCCAGCCATCAGAAAACCATGCAGGACATCGCGGATAATCTTTATGGGTTCACGGCCGGCGCAGATTTCAGCCAGTATGTTTTCCGCTTCTTGCTCGTTTTCGGGGATCGGGTAGGCTGCTTCCTGATCGCCAGCCTTAACCATTGCGCAATCATTACCCTCTATAAGGTAAGTCTTCCCTTCTATACCTAAGCTAAGTTCGCGGATTACATTAAAGGATTTACCGGACATTGGTGTCCGTTCGCGAACAGACATTTGCGTCCCAATTGCCATTTCTCGACCGGACATTTGTGTCCGCTCGCGCTCTTCCCGCTCAATCCTGTCCTCTTCGCGCCGTACCCTCATTGCATCCTGATAATCAAGGATCTGCGACACGACCGCATCATTGCGTAGAAAGATAAAGCGGTTCGACTTATTGCGATCAGGGCGCCACGAATAGAGCCACCCACGCTTACGCAATACATCGATAGCCCGCTGCACCGTCTTTTCGTTCTTGCCGAGCGAGAGCGTCTCCAAAATGGTGCGATAGGATGGGAAACACAGCAGTGTTTCGCTGTTCACGCATTCAAGCAGGTAGGAAGCGATAAGCTTGACCGTTGGCGTCATGCTTGTGTGAAAGTCCCTCCTGATGAGGGAATCCAATTCGAGGCGCCGGTTGGTAAACGTCTTACGCTCTTCATCTGTGGGGTTATCAAGCTTCGCCGGCCATGGGAGAGCTTGATCCTCGACAGAAGGGAAATCGGCTGGCAGCTTACTCACTTACAGAAGCCCTCCCACGAAACGAGTTTGCCACCGTGCAAGCCTTGGCGGCCTGCACAGCGGTGATGTCAAACTTCTGACGAAGGGTGTGGATGACGTTGGGCTGCTGTTCGGTTTGGGCGGCCAGCCATAACGCGGCCTGTTTGATCTTCTCTTCGGTTCCAGTCATGCGGCAAGCCTTTCGGTCTTGTCCTCGATGACGCGGAGCTTGCTGCGAAGAAAATAGACCCCATGCCAGCCTGCGAAAGAACCAGCATGCGGAGTTTTGACCATCTCGACCGTCAGCCCAGCACGCCTAATTTTCATGCAGTAATGTGCCAGACGGGGGCCTATGTGGTGAAGCGAACTGACGCCGCGTTCGCCGGCTTTGATCAGTTCGCGACAAGCCCAAGCCTCGCGGCCGACGAACATAATCGGGGCGCCGATTGGGTTGTTGCGGTGGTCAAGGACGTGGACTTTGATTGAGACCTGTGCTTTAGATGGACTCACCATTGATGATCCTTACATTGATGGAGGGGGAACGCTGGAAAGCGTTTCGTTTTGAGTAGCAGGGTTCTGTGCTTGGCGGCGTGGACCCTGCTGCTTTTCGTTTGTGAGGCCGATCATGCAGCCTCCCCGGACCGAGAGCGCTCCCAATCCACGATTTTTCCGCGATCGAAGAGCTTCCTCCTCTTGATAATAAGAGGCTTGGGGAAGTGAAGATTCTCATCGTGTTCCCAACGCCAGAGCGTCGTGTCAGATATTTTGAAGCGATCCTTCACCTGCTGAGATGTGAAATAGTCCATATTGCTCCTTCAAAGTGAATCTTAATGACACGACAACAATACTACATTTCAGGAACATTCGGGAACAGAAATGGAAGGGAAAGCCGAGTTTCCCCCAAAAAATGCGACATCACGAAATAGAGAGCCAGTGAGAGCGTACTAATGCCTAGGAAAAAATTCGGAGACGAACGGCTACACGAAGACGAAGTTAGAAGCATACGGCTCCAGGTTCCCGTTACGGAGACTGAAGCGGCAGCGATTGAGGAATGGGGGGGCGCCAACCAACTTAAATCGAAGGCTGAGATGGTCCGCCAACTCTTCAAAATCGGGCTCGAAGCAGCCGACAAGGCAGATACCGTCGAAGAGCAGAAGCTGCGCTTACTCAATATAAAGCGACGATCAGCCCGCGAAATCGTCGGTGTTAAGGCACGGCTTCAGTCCGCAGAGACCGATTCCGAGAGAGTACGCATCTTGGAGCGCGGCCTTGAAGTTCTTAGCGATTTGGTCATGGAACTCGTTCTAGCAACCACGGACATAACGACTACCACGACCCGCGTTTTTGCTCCGGCGATTGTTCGCAGATCGAACCCAGATATCGATACTGCGCTCTATGAAACACGATGGACATCGAGCGCGGACGAAGTTGGTGAAGAATCAGAGCAAACTATCAAGGATCGCCTAAAGGGAATTCAATCGCTGAGCAATCAACAGGCACAAATCCGTGAGAATGATGATGACTAACGTCAGCGACTAGAGACTGTGCCCCGACTTCGCCAGCCGCACGCCCACCCCACCGCCGTTCTCTGGAATAAAGACGATACCAGCCGCCTCGAATGTGTGGCGCAACAGTTTACGGTTGGATTCACGCATCTCCCCACCCTTTTCGAAGGCGCGGATTGATACAGCACTAATAGACGCCTTTTGGGCTAGATCTGTCTGGGTCCAATCAAGCAAGGCGCGGGCCGCACGACATTGTTCGGGCAAAATCATAACTTTCCTTTTCCATAAGTTTCCTCTTGCGCATTGCTCTTATATAACTTACGTTAAACGCAAGTTAACGCGGTTTAGCGAAAGCTTCAAGCGCGCTGACGGTCTTCATTGGGGAAGGAATCTATCATGCCTAACACACCCGTTCAGGCAGCCGCCGAAGGCTTGCCTAGCATTCACCGCCGCCGACTGCTGATCGGCCTCGCCGCGGCTTCTGCGACTACCGCAAGCCTCGCCGTTCCTGACGTTGCCGAGCCGGCCACGATCGAAGATCCGGCCGAGCGCGCTAAGCATGTTGCGAAGCAACTCGCCCAGGCCATGAAGGAACTCAATCCGGATCGTGATTACGAGGTCCGTTTCACCGAAGACAACAGCTTCGTTTACATCCTGCCTTCACGCAAGCCGCAGCTGCCCGTCTATGACGGTCCAAACTTCTACGAGGTCGAACTTCCGAACGGAAAGCGGCCGATCCTCTGGCTCGAACGTCACGGCTACAAGACGGCACCCGGCCACTACTACACCGGCGCCCACCGCTGGGGGAATAGGTTCGAGACCAGTCCCCGCCGCTTCAGTGAAAAGCAGCTTCGCTTCATCCGCAAAGTTGAAAACTTCGGGAGGGCATAATCATGGATCGTCGCACTTTCATTAAAGGCTCCGTCATCGCCGCGGCTACTCCCGGCGTCGTTTCCTCTGCCGATACGGTCGAACCTTCCATGCTGCTCGGGCTCATCGCCAAGCACGAATCCCTGTACGACATTGATTCCGAAGAATGGAACCGCCTGTCAGACATAGAGGAGGCAATGCAAAATGCCCCACCTGTCGCCGTCCAGGTCGGGCGCCTCATGACCGGCCGCGACGAAGACCGCAACCGCATGTTTGCGCCAATCCTTGCCCGCTCAGAGGATGAGGTTTGCACGTACTTCGACAAGCACCGCACACAACTTGCTCACTTCCTCCAGACGAGCAGCGACCAGCGGAGGGAGATTGTTCTTCGCGCCCATGACGATGCGAAACAAGAAAAGCTTGCTGAGTTGCGCCGGACGGCCGCCGAACGCGACAAATATGAAGAGGCATGCGGCTATAAGGCCGCGCGCGAGGCCGCGTTCCGAACCATGGAGGCCGTAAAGGAGGTTGAACAGCTAATCCTAGATTATGTGCCGGCATCATTGGAGGAAGCCGCCATCAAGGCGCGCTGGGTCGTGAAGAAGATGAACAACGATCGAAGCTATCTTCTCGACCATGAAGACGCCTTGGAAGAAGCGCTTTCAGCGATTGGGAGAGCATGAAGGTGACGAAGGAGATAATCACGATTGACGACCTTCAGAGCGAACTGCAAACGCTCAAGAGCCTCCTTGGGGTCGCGTTCTGGATGGTGCGCGAACTCCCGTATCCAGAAGACGAGGACGGCCAGCGGGATCATGACGAACTCACAGCCATCGTCCAGATCGTAAAGGAGCGCATCTCCGACCTAGATGCTTCCGTGGAGAGGAACTATAGCGCGCTGGGGAAATAACGAGCCACCCCAGCCGCATTGATTGTTGTGCCCGCTTCGCGAATGGAGCGGGCCTTTTACTGAACCGATCCGACGAAATTCGTCGCCTTTGTGTACGCGGTAAATCATGTCAATCACTTCGGCTATGACCTTCGTGCCACGCTCAGCGTTGAGCTGAACGATACGCTCCGATTGACCGGTAGCTTTTGCTGTTGCTTCGGTGAACGTGGGCGCAAAGTTTTCGCCAACGTTGTTACCGACGCTTCGGTTCATTCCGGCTGCCTGCGCCACGCCAGCCGCCGTCTCCGGATAAAGTTGAAGATAGATTGCCTTTCGCCGCGCCGTCTGTATGGCGCGCTCTGCCGGAGACAATTCGTTCCGGCAGAGGTTTTCATCAATCATGGAAAGTTCGGCATGGAGGCCCCGTTCCAGAAACGACACCTCCAAACACTCGGCTCAACTTTGAGCCCAGCACGTCAAATAGGTGCCTTCGAAATTGAGGAGATCGGCAAGAACGGCGCAGCGCTTGTTACCCCAAACGTTACCCCGAAGCCGAAACTCTCTAAGTGAAACACGGATAAAGCACTGGAAAGATTGGCGACCCCTGCAGGACTCGAACCTGCGACCTGCTGCTTAGAAGGCAGCTGCTCTATCCAGTTGAGCTAAGGGGCCGGATGCAGCACCCGGCAATACATGCGCCGGGCGGCGGAAATCAATGCGTCTTCAATGCGTCCAGGGCTGGATGCGGTTGAAGCGGAAATTGTCCGTGTAGGAGACGACCTGGCGAGCCGATTCCTTCGGCTCTATCACGCGGTATTCGACGCCTTCGCGCTTGGCATAGGCCTCCGCCTGCTCCCGGGTCTCGAAAGTCAGCCGAACCTGCTGCTTCATGTCGCCGGAAGAGGTATAGCCGAGGATCGGATCGATGCGGCGCGGCTGCTCCTGGTCGAATTCCAGCACCCAGAGATGGGTCTTGGCCTTGCCGGACTGCATGGCGGTCTTTGCGGGACGGTAGATCTTCGCGGACATTCCTGTAACGCTCCATGGGATGGAACAGATGGGGAGCCCTACCTGGAAAGCGTGGTCGGAGTGGAGAGATTCGAACTCCCGACCCTCTGGTCCCAAACCAGATGCGCTACCAGACTGCGCTACACTCCGTTCCTACGTCGGTTGCGAGATACACGGTTCCCTTTTGTGTCGCAACTCCAAAATGGAAACCTTTCAGTTCGCATCAAAAAGAAAACCGGGACAGCTACCGATTGCCGATCCGTTTGCTGATCGCCTTGTCGCCCACCTTGATGCCCAGCGCCTTCGCCCTGCCGGCATTGATCTCCAGCACGAACTTCACCGGCCCTTGCGAATCGATGATGTCCCGCGAGAAGGGCACGGCGTTTTCCCTGATATGGGAGATCGTGCCGTCGCCCTGGATGAACAGCATGTCGAGGGGCAGAACGGTGTTTTCCATCCACATGGAAACCCGCCGAGCTTCGCCGAAATCGAACAGCATGCCGTGATCCGGCGCCATCTCCTTGCGATACATCAATCCCTGCTGCCGCTGGGCATCGGTCATCGCCAGTTCGATCGAGAACCTGTGGGTCTCGCCGCCGGCAGTCCTGATCGAAAGCTCGTCACGCGGGAATACTACCTGCTGCTGCGCCGCCGTGGCGCCCGCCAGGAGCAGAAAAAGCGCCCCAAGGGCGCTTTTGACAACCGTCGATAACGAGATACGCATCAGTGCGACCGGCTCACAGGATTGGGATTGTCCGGATGGATTTCCGCCGCCATCAATCCTTTCTCGCCGGGCCCGTAACGGACCAGGACGACCTGGCCGGGACGCAGTTCGGTCAGACCGAAGCGCCGCAGCGTCTCCATATGCACGAAGATATCCTCGGTCCCCTCGCCGCGCGTCAGGAAGCCGAACCCCTTGGTGCGGTTGAACCACTTCACCAGGGCCCGTTCCAAACCGCTGGTGGCGGTCACTTGTACGTGAGTGCGCACCGGCGGGAGTTGCGAGGGATGGACGGCGGTCGACTGATCCATGGAAAGGATGCGGAAAGCCTGGTAACCGCGATCCCGCTTCTGCACCATCGCCACGATGCGCGTGCCTTCGAGTATCGTCTGATACCCGTCGCGGCGCAGGCAGGTCACATGCAGAAGAACGTCCTGCATGCCGTTGTCGGGCACGATGAAGCCGAAACCCTTCGCCACATCGAACCACTTGACGACGCCGGTAATCTCAATCAGCTCAACCGGTTCGCCCGAGAGCTCCTCGAAACTGGCAACGCCCTTCGATGACATCCTGTCTGCCATATCCTGCCGGCCCCTCGATTACGCGTTACGACGTGACGGTTTCAACTGATTCCCAGAGGATAGATTAACATCCCGCTAACCGTCCAGCGCAAGTCCCCGCTTTGGCTTTATCCACCTTCATATCTATCCAAGGTAGCTTGCTCCAAGCTGGCGTCTGCGCCATATCCGAACCGATATCCATCGGAGGGAGACATCATAATGCGTTATCTTCATACCATGGTCCGGGTGAAAGACCTGGACGCGTCACTTCATTTCTACACCACCGTTTTCGGGCTTGAAGAAATCCGCCGCAGCGAAAACGAAAAGGGCCGCTTCACGCTGGTCTTCCTCGCTGCCCGCGACGATCTCAAGACGGCACGCGAAAACCTCGCTCCCTGCGTCGAGCTCACCTACAACTGGGATACGGAGGATTATACGGGCGGACGCAATTTCGGTCACCTTGCCTATGAGGTCGACAATATCTACGACTTTTGTCAGCATCTTCAGGATAACGGCATCACCATCAACCGTCCGCCGCGCGAAGGCCGCATGGCCTTCGTCAAATCTCCCGACGGCATTTCGATCGAACTCCTCCAGAAGGGCGAGAGCCTCCCGATCGCCGAACCCTGGGCTTCCATGCCCAATATCGGCTCCTGGTAAAATCTCCCCTGCGGCGGCCGCGAGGCCGCCGCACCGGCCTCGGCGCAAGCTTGCCCCAGGCTGGCGTCACTCCGGATCTTTGGCCATCGGCAACTTGTCCCCACGGTTCTCCCGCGAGATGCTTTCAGGCATGATTCGCGGCATGACGCCGGCGATACGAGCTGACGGGGCATCCCTTGCCGAAGACGCTTTTCCTTTCTTCGAACGTCCGCCTGACGCTGGCGATCGCCTGCCTTTCCGCCGTGATGCTCTGCGGCTGCAGCACGACCCGGAAAACCGCGGACGCCGCAGCCGATGCGCCGCAACCGCAGACGGCCAATCCGGGGAGCGCCAGGGGCATTCTCGCCAAGGGCGGGACGACCGCCTCCAACCGCTATGTCGATCCGGTCATCTCGAAAGCCTCCGAACCGCGGCTGGCGCAGGCACAGGCTACCAATGCTCCGCCTGCCGACGCTTTTCCGCCGGCCCCCGAGCAGCCGGCCTCCATCGCCGGGCTGGCGACCCGGCCGACCAATGTCCGCGCCGGCAGCGGCAGCATCTTTTCATCGGCTCCTCCGGCAGCGGCCGAGCCTTCCGAGATCGCGCCGGCCTCTGCCGAGTTGCCCAGACGGAATTTCAACGCCACCGCCGCAAGCGTCTTCAGCACGCAGCAGGCTGTGCCGGCCGCCGCTTGCGGCAACAGCCAGCAAGGCAATCCGATAAGCTGCTGATTCGCTGTAGTTTTCCTTCTAAATCCGACCTCGGAACGCCTGTCATTTTTTTGCAAAAAAGATGGTTTTGGCGCTTGCGGGAAAGAAATCACCTCTCTATAAGATCGCTCACCGCACGCGCCCTTCGTCTATCGGTTAGGACGCCAGATTTTCATTCTGGAAAGAGGGGTTCGACTCCCCTA